>JAIBDQ010000012.1 GCA_024686135.1 Halobacteriovorax sp.
CCAGGACAATTAAATTGAATAGCAAGTTCATCTAATCCATCAAGACCAAGGACAACTTTTCTATCAAAATTCGTAGCATTTGAAGTGGTCATATAATCTGGCGCTTGAACGTCTCCAGCACTTAATTCGACGGTCACTAATTCAGGAAATCCCTCAGCAATAATCTCTTTACTAAAAATTCCGGTACTTGTGCAAACATCATTTAAAGTTGTAAGACCATTTTGATAAAGAATCCCTCCGATTGGACCTAGGAGTAGTTCTTTAATATCTGCAATAGTTCCAATACTTCGTCTGTCTTTTTTAAGAGTTGTAACACCGCCAGTTAAATTAAAAGTTCCAGCTCCGGCCGTAAAAGTTGCAGCACATGATACTGAACAACTAGCAGAGATAGCCGTCGTTGCAGTATTTGCATTAACTGCAGCTACAACTTGGTCCCTTGTCTGACTACTATCATTCGCGATGTTAAAGCTTCCATAATTAAAATTATAAACAGCAAATGTAGCCGCTAGCACTGTAATTGAAAAATTATTTCCAGAAGAACCTTCATCAGAAGTCGTAAAGTCAATTCCATCAATTGTCACTGAAGCTTCCGAAGTATTTTCTTTATCGTATGGACTTACCTGGTCATCTGTTCCAAAGAGATCAAAAACAATTTCAGTAACATTATTTCGAGGGAAAATATTCGAATACGTTGTTGGTGTAGTCGCATTATCACAACGACCATTACAATCAATAAAAGGTAGGATCACATCATTTCCAGGAGTCCTAAATGCTGAATTAGCTGTCCCTAAATAGTTATCCGCAAAAACAATTCTTGCACTAACATCGTCCGCAGGAGCTCCATCTTGACCTATTATAGTCGAGGCTGTTTGACCATCTGGGACTCCTCCAAAACCATGAGGGAAAAAATAGCTAATATCTTCCTCATTTGGATTACAGGTCGGATCTTCATAACTAATTAAATGAATAGGAAAAGGAACCGTCGAACCATTCATGACCGGAAGTCTAAGTGAACTTGAAAACTTTGAAGACTTAAAGTTTTCAGTCGCTGTATAAGTATCAAGAGCCAGACATGTAGAAGATAAACTCGTATCTGGAACGGGAATATTACCTATACTGTTTAATTCAACCCTAAGAAAAACAGATACACCTTGTTTTTTATCGATAGATGAGTTGTCACATTCCGCGCCATTAGCACCAACCATTCCGGCAATAGTTAAACAACTTATAAAAGTGTTCATCTTGAAGCCGCCAGGAGGAAGAGAGGTAGTAAAAGACTCCGGACCTGCAACTGGCGCAAGTGAACAATTGGCCATACTTAAATCGAAGTTTACTGCGGTATCACCACCGGATAGCTCAACTCCTAGTTGGGCACCACAAACATTATCTCCAGTCATTGCTCCATTGGCCTGATTCTTCCAGCCAATCACATAAAAGTCCCATATTCCATTTGGAAGAGCTATAGAGACATCATTTGCATTTGAAGTTGGTATAAAAAAGTCATGACCAAGATTACTTGAACCCCTCATCACAAGTCCGCCATCGAGGGCCGCCCCTGTGGCAAT
Organism: Halobacteriovorax sp.; assembly: GCA_024686135.1. Lineage (GTDB taxonomy): Bacteria > Bdellovibrionota > Bacteriovoracia > Bacteriovoracales > Bacteriovoracaceae. The sequence goes on from JAIBDQ010000012.1 coordinate 1,566, forward strand.
TGCTCCCATACTCACACTAAAACTTGTGGAAGTTTTACCTTTTTTTCCACCACAACTAGTGGCTGAAAAGATAAGGAGGAATATAAGTAAAAACCTTAAGTTCATTTGTTTACCCTAGTGTTTATATCGGTAAATCTCTTACTTAAGTTTAGCCCCTTTCAAAGCTAATCTGCCTAAATATGCGAACTCTTTAGGTTTTAACGAAATCTTCACACTATTTTATAGTAAATTTCGCCCAAGAATTGGGGCATCTTAAACATATTTCTAGTTAGTTATCTAACTTAGATTTATAATAAAACCTAAGATGCCGTTATCTCGATTTCAAAAATTTAAAATGCAAAAAAGCTCTTTTACTGAAGGGCTCTGCTTATTTTTAATAGCCATGATGTTTATTTCTAAGATTTCTTTAAAGTGGACGGGGGTGGTTCCAAGAAGTATTCCACCATTTATTTTTCAGCATGGCCTTCACCCCTTTATCAACTTTGGAATAAATTTCTTGGGTGGATTTGTTCTGTTCTTTATCTACTTTCGAAAAAAACATAGACCAAGCGTAAGCAAGACCTATAAATTTCTCATCTTTTCAATGATCGCCATTCTGAGTATTCAGACCTTGTTTCAAATTGCGATGGTGAATATTACTTATTCTATGACTATGCAATTAGGTGGGCTAATAATGGCCATAGCCGTTACGGCCATTTACGGAATATTTATTCCCGCCTTACTTCCCTTAGACAGAATGGTTCATTTTACAAAGAGATTCGCTGTAATCTTAGTCTTCGCAAGCCTTATTCTACTACCAGTCCTATCCCCTTTTATGTTTAGAGGTGGTCGTTTCATAGGGGTTTTCAAGCATATCCCCCATATGGTTTCTGCTTCCACTTTTGCCTTTATCTTTTTTCTTCCTTCGGTTTTTAATTATCGGTCTTTTACTTGGAAGAAAAATAATATCCTCAATATTCTAGCTCTAATATTAATTTTCTTCGCCGTGATTTTAACAGCAACTAAAGCGGCATTGATCACCTGCTTAATTTCAGTGGTAGGAGCTATTTTAATATATGGTTCTAAAAAGAAATCAGTACGCATGTTTAAGTTTTTCTTTATAGGATCGATTCTTACCTTTCTTTTTACTGTGGGTCCTTCTGTGGCGAATTTTGCTTATGATGTGGCCACTGGACAAAAAGGCTTCGGGATGAGGCCTGCCCAAGATGGTGTTGAATCAAGAATGGAGGAAATCCACCGTGGTTGGGGCCTCTTTCAAGAAAGCCCAGCTTTTGGAAAAGGTATATTGTATAAATTTATGAATGCTGAAGGAGTAGATGTTGGGGGCTATAACTCCTTTAAAGATCCTCATAACCTCTTCGTAAGTGCTGGTGTTATCGCCGGTTGGCCTTTCCTGATTTTCTCAGTCTTTGCCTATCTGGCCATGATAGCAGGAACGCTTAGAGGCCTCGCCAGCCATAGTCTGAACCAACAAATGATGGCCCTATTCCTCTTGAGTCACCTTCCCGTTTTTCTTATCTACCATGTGCACTTAAGCCTTGGGGGTCTCGGTGACCGTATGTACTGGCTCGTTTTTGGATATCTTGCCCTTAATCTCCCTCATAAATCTAGTATAACTAGCCGAAATCAGGAAATGATTGCTTCTCCAGCATGAAAAAGTAGTCATAATTTTACATGGGGGGCTTTTCAAATCTACATTTTTTGATAGAGTGCGCCACTGTTGAAACTGGCTTAATTAACTAACCATCCGTAAGGGGTTGCGACGTGGGAATTACAAAAATGAAAAAAATAGATTTAATAATTTTTAGTTTAATATCTTTAATCATATTAGTCAGCACAAAGGCTCAAGCAGCCGCCTTGGTCGCTCTAAACTAAGAGCATCCTTGAGGGTGTTGAATAATAGTCCGTCCGTATAGAGGGCTCCTAAGCGGCAACGTTTAGGGGCCCTTTATCATTTTGGGACATAAAGAAAATTACAGTCCTCTATTTCTTTTTTAGAAAAAATATCAATTAAAGAACTTAAATCCTCATTAGACAAAGCACCACTTCTTTCAGAAGAATAAACCTCATAGGAAATGCCAGTCTCTTTTTCCAAAAACCTTAAAAAGCTAAGAGATTCTTTTGATGAAACTTCTATGAGCATTTTTGGACGATATCTCTGAATGGTTTCTAAAGCTCCCTTAATTAAAAACTTCTCTGCTCCCTGCACATCAGCTTTGATAAAATCAACTTTTTCAAACTCAAAGCTATCGAGGGTTTTAAGAGTTACCTTTACGCTCTGGCCAGTTGATCCCCTCATAGAAACCTTATCTTTCAAGAGCGAATGACCACCATCATTGAAAGTATCAATAAAGAATTCATCGTTACCACTATGGTCCGATAGAGCTACAGAATGGTGCTCTACATTTTCTATTTTATTATCTTTAATTGTGTTTTGGATACAATCACCAAGCCAGGGGATGGGCTCGAAGAGGTGGCACCTAAGATTTGGAAATTTCATTTTAAAATAAAAACTAAAATGTCCTATATTGGCCCCAATATCTAAAAAGACATCGCCATCTCTAATATGATCTTCAATCAAGTCTTTATCGGTTTTTTCATATTGATAAAAGGCCTTGGTCTTATCGTAGCTTAAATCAAAACTAGGGCCTGAAACATCTACCATGGAAAGGTACATTCTAAAGTCAGCTTCCACCTGAACATAGGCCATCTCTGGCATTAATGCGCGAAAGTATTTCTTCATCCAACGCTTAGATGATATAAATAACTTAATCTCATTGCTAATATCTGACACTTTGCACCTATGGAAGTACTAAAACGCTTAAATGATAAGTCACTGTTTCTCCTTAGTCTAATTATGACTATAGTGGGAAGCTATTTCTCTTATGGCTTCTTGCATCCTGATGAGCAGTACTACGCCATGGACTTTGCAGCTTTTAAAGCGGGCCTGATCCCCGAAATAACAACCTGGGAGTACACGACTAAATTAAGACCCTGGCTACTTCCGGCGATCTTTACCCCTTTTTTAAAGCTCTTCAACCTCATGGGTTTTACTCCTTTTACAATGGCCTGGATGCTTAGATTAATATCAGGAATCTTTTCTTGGTGGGCCTTAGTTAGACTTAATAAAAAATTAAAAGATCATTTCCCTGGAAGTATCTCCTACAATATTTTTGTTTTCTTCACTCACTTCTCGTTCTTCTGCTTCTTCATGCAACTTAGAACAAGTTCTGAAAACTGGTCTACGGCCTTTCTCGTTTTTGCTTTTTCTCTCTTGCTAAGAAAAGCTCCTTACTTAAATGACTTTATCTTTGGTGGCCTTTTCCTTGGACTTGCTTTTAGTATCAGACACCAAACGGGACTTATTGCCCTAGGCTTTGGACTCTGGCTCTTAATAGTTAAGCAAATTGGAATAAGGAACTGGTTTGGATTTTTTGTTCCAGCAATTGTAGCAGGCGTCCTTATTGGAGTCGGGGCGGACTGGTGGGGTTACGGAGAGCTTACCTTCACTCCGTGGAATTATATTTATCAAAACTTGGTCCTCGATAAGATCTCGCAATTTGGAACCTCTCCATTTTACGCGTATTTTATTTGGCTCTTCAAAACACTTACCCCCTTTTGGGCCATTATCATTCTCATCGGATTCATTAGGCTTCTAATGCAAGAAGCTACCAACTGGGTGGTCTGGAGCGTCTTTCCTTTTATTCTCGTTCACTTCTGTATTGGCCATAAGGAACTTAGGTTTCTTTATCCAGTTGTTCCATTCCTTCTATACTCCGGAGCTCAATTCTTCCCTGAAAGAAAGCTAAGCTTTGAGCCTCTTAGAAGATACTTTTACTTAGGGACTGTTTACCTAAATATGATTCTCTTTGTTTACCTATTTTTTAAACCCGCCTACACACCTCTAGGTTTTTATAAGTATCTTTATGATAACGATATTAGCGAAATACGAGTCTTTAAAAATAAACAGGGACAAGTACCTAGACTTGAAATGCCTTTTTATAAAAAAGAAAACCTAAAGATTGTTGTAGACGCTGGCCTTGCTAAGAGTGGGTACTTCTTCACGACCAAGTACTCCGAGCTGGACTACTTCACAGGCGGTAAGTGCGAGACTCTTTACTCCACTTATCCAAAGTGGCTCTTCAAGTTTAATTACTTTGGATGGTTAAGTAGGTCTAGTATTTGGGTTCTCACCAAATGCCAATAAAAAAGGCCCATAAAAATGGGCCCTTTGTATTAATCAATTTTATTTCTTAACTAGTCTTTTACGATTCGATCACGCCAGGCACGAATATAATCGGCTAGGTAGTCATACTTCATATTATCTAATGTATATGAAGCAAATTCATAATCAGTTGTATGAGTTAAACACTCCGTAGGACAAACTGTCGTACAAAGTCCGCAGTACATACAAAGGGCCGTATCAATTGTGTATTGCTGAAGATCAAGCCTGATAGGTGTACCATCCTTTGTTTTGATCTTCTCTGCCTCTTTGTCTCTTCTTGTTGCTGTAATATATATACAATCAACCGGACAAGCATTTGCACATTGAAGGCATGAGATACAGTTCTCGGCATCGTTAAAAAGTCGTGAACGTGAGTTCTCAGGTAGTACTTCTCTTACTTCCGGGTATTCTATTGTTACGGGTTTTTCTGCCCAGACATATCTAAAGGTGATGTACATCCCTTTAGATACTGAAACAATTGATCTCCAAATATTATTAAACCATCCGCCAAAAGTTAATTCTTTCTCGTATCTCTTCGAGTTCTCGGCAAACTGGGCATGTAAGTCAGGTGTTAATCCACTCGTCTTATTGTTCATCTATCCACCTCTCCAAGAACGATATCGATACTACCAATAGTAGCGACAAAGTCAGCAATCATTTGACCTGGAGCCATTTCCCCAAGCATTGAAGTATGCGTAAAACACGAAGATTTTACTTTTAAACGATAAGGAGTTTTTCCACCATCAGAAATCAGATGATATCCAAGCTCACCACGAGGACATTCAGTTCTCATGTAAGTTTCCCCTTCCGGAACTTTTATAATTTTTGGAACTTTACCCATAACTGGACCTTCTTCAATCCCGTCAAGACATTGCTCGATGATCTTAATAGACTCGTGCATTTCTCTCATTCTAACATGGTAACGATCCCAGCAATCTCCAACAGTCCCTTTTTCCCCATGTCCAACTTGAACATCGAAATCGAACTCTTCGTAGATACTGTATGGTCTGTCTTTTCTAAGATCCCACTTAATCCCGGAACCTCTCATAACAGGACCTGTTGCTCCGTAAGAATAGACTTGCTTTGGAGTTAAAGTCGCGACATTAGCCGTTCTGTCGATGAAGATTTTATTCTCACCAACAAGGGTGTGGTACTTATCAAGCTCAGTTTTCATTTCATCAACAAACTTAGCTATTCTTCTTAGTTGCCCGTCATTAATGTCATTCCAAACTCCACCAATCCAATAGTAATTATAAAGAAGCCTAGCTCCACTAAGTTCTTCAAAAATTCTTAAAATGAATTCACGTTTTTGAAAGGCATAAAGAAATGGAGAAAAGGCTCCAAGGTCAATGGCATAAACACCAAAGAACATTAGGTGAGAAGCTAGTCTTTGTAGCTCCCCAATCATAACTCTGATGTACTCAGCTCTTCTTGGCACTTCTGTTCCAAGCATCTTCTCTACAGTAAGTGCATAACCCCATTCCATAGACATCGCCGCTAGGTAATCCATACGATCACAAAAAGGAATCACCCCTCTATAATCAAGATTCTCAGAATGCTTTTCTTTACATCTATGAAGGTAACCAATATGTGGAATTGCTTCCGCAACGATTTCAGAATCCGTTTTTATCTCAACTCTCAAAACACCGTGAGTGGCCGGATGCTGAGGTCCCATATTTAGTGTTAGAAGGTCCGACTTGATAGATTCGCCGTTCTCAATTAATTCAATGGCCATCTCTACTCTCCCTTCCAGCTGAATGAAACTTTCTTTGGATCTTCCTGAGTTTCTTGAATCTTCTTAAAGAAGTGATGATCAGCATTGTTAACTTTATGCTCAGGATTAATTTTCATTCCATGATATTCTTCAGCAACAACATAGTCTTTTCTTAGAGGCCATCCTTCCCAGTCTTCTGGACAAAGAATTCTTCTAAGGTTTGGATGATTCTTAAAGATCACACCAACCATGTCGTAACATTCTCTTTCTTGCCAATCAGCAGCTTTCCAAACAGAGCAAACACTATCGATTTCTGGGACAGCATTTGGGTCAGCTTTTGGAAGCTTAACTTTTAAAATAAGTTCATTATTTTTAGTAAAGCTACAAAGGACATAGCTTACTTCAATTCTGTCTTCGTAATCAGTCCCCGTAATAACTTGAAGAGTATGCATCTCCCAATCGCCAGAGGCTAAATCCTCACACACTTTTAAAATATGAGTACTATCAACGAAGATTGAAGAGTCACCGACTTCTGCAATTACTGCAGTGGCATTGCAACCAGGAACGGCACTGTTTAAGTGGCTTACAATTTCATTATGCATTCTTCACCCACTTGTCTCTAAGAAGTCTTTCATTTGCGATCTTCTTTTGAAGAGTCATTAGTCCTTCGATAAGAGCTTCTGGTCTAGGAGGACATCCAGGAACATAAACATCTACAGGAACAATTTCATCGACACCTTTTAAAACATGGTAACCATGTTGCCAGTAAGGACCACCCTTGTTTGCACAAGAGCCCATGCTGATAACATATTTTGGTTCAGGCATTTGCTCGTAAAGAGTTTGAATTCTTTCGGACATTTTCAAAGTTACCGTACCGGCAACGATCATGAGGTCAGCACGCCTGGGAGTGGCCATAAAAGCACCACAACCAAATCTCTCAAGGTCATATTTTGAAGCACCTGTTGCCATCATTTCGATAGCACAACAAGCAAGTCCGAAGGTCATAGGCCAAAGCGAATTTTTACGGCCCCAGTTGAGGAAATCATCAACTTTCGCTAGAACGACACTGTCCTGCATTAAAGATCCTTTGATCAAAGTTAAACGTCTAAAATTGTACCTATATTTTTACTTTTATGGGGTAAAACCGTCAACGAACTCTACCAAAAAAATCTGGTGTTTTTGTCTAAGTTTGCAATGCGTAGTTTTTTGTTAAGGAGTGTTAATAAAGCTATTACAGCGTAAAGAGAAATTGTTTTTCATTCTCGATAATGATGATTGTGTTGAACTTACTGAGTCAGTTCCAGAGCTGGCCGGGGACCTTCCAGAGCCTCTAGATAGGACTGCAAGCCTTCTATAGTCATTCTGACAGGCCTTACCCATAATTGTGACGTATTCCTCAAGGGCCGCAATCGGATAAGGCTTCCCATAAGCTGAACTGATAAAGTCACTATCATCAGCGCTCAAATAAGGAAATTCATGACTCTCTATGCCAAATCTTCCGAGGTCTCTTTTAAATTTTCTGACGAATTGCCCAACTTTATAAAACTGCTGGGCCCCAAGTTTTTTAGATAATTTTCCAGTTTCTCCATCAGTCACTTTTTTACAATTCGAGCTTGAGTTGTTCTGCTTTGGAAAGAGCTCACCCTTAACCTTACACTCGATCATGTACGCATCAACCTCGCCGCCTTTTCCTTCTACTGTAGAATGAATAAATTCATGAAGCTTAAAGTTTTGCTTATAAGGATTAAACGGCTCCCTATAAGTGAAATGTGTCAACTCATGGGCCAAGTCTAGAACCGCATCCATAGTGTTCAAATTTTTATTCACGAAAACTTTCGTGTTGGTTTCGTAATTAATTTGTTCTGGATTTGAGGGTGAAAATCTTCGAACGAGAGTAGTGTCTGTTAAAGACCCTTCTCCAACTCGAATGACCTCTAGAAGAGTTTCCCCTTGGGCAGCAGCCTTTTCTTTTGCTAAATATAAAAGCTTTTTACCTGTTTTAGACTTAAGAAGCAGTTTTACAAGATGTCTTACTCCATCTTCTTCAGACATATTTCCCTTTATCCAATTTTCTTGAAGAGTTGATGAACTATCAGTAAAAAGCACCTTGGCTTTTCTTTCAAACATCCTAGCTTGAGCTGAATTAACAAGTAGAAGAATGGTCGTTGATAGTAAGAGTAAACGCATACCCTAACTCATCGACGAGTAAGCTATTTCCTCTTAGTTCTTAATAGATTGGCACCTTTGGTGGAAAATTTTACCTAGTTAAGAGAGCGGAAATTCACAAGAGTATTTTTCGATTCTTTTTTTACTTCAAGTGGACCAATGTGGGTCTCACTTTGAGCACCAGAATTGTGAGTCTTAATATAAACTTGATAATTTCCTTCCGGTAATTTGAGTTTTCCCATCCAAATATCTGAGGGAAGAGTACTCCAATAGCGGGTATCAGCTCCCTCGCTAGCTTCGATTCCTTTTGCCGTGGCAATATACTGAAAGACAGCTGCTTGTCTGGCAAAGAAGGCATTATTCTTATTTTTACTCATTAGTTTATATGTTGCGTATGCTGCTGCAATCGCGGCCACATGCTTAACCGCAAGTCTCGCCCCTACTCTTGTATAAAGCGAAGCCGCATTCTCCGCGACGGCCTGTTCTGCGATATCCCCAAGGGGAGCAACAAGCGATAGCGGTCTCGTGACCACGGTCTTGCCTTCAGCATTTTTAATAACAACATTGTTAACGGAACTTACTCCATAGTTTTGAACTTTTGGTAGTTCGAAACTAATCGCTGCATTTGTAACAGCAACTTCCGCTACTCTAAGTCCAAGATAAGCTCCAGCTGGCCTATAGGATCTCGGCGGAGGAAGAAGTCCAAGTTGTTTTGCAGCGAATACCGTTAAAACGGCAGCTCCGATTTGAGCAGCAGCATTATCTTTAGCAGCCTTTCCTAATCCAAAGTATTCTTTTTGAGCCACTTTTAAAGGGATGACTCCATTTTGAAATAGAATCGTTACGTTTGGGTTACGATTAGCCTTGGCTGCTTTTATAAATTCGTTAGAAATTGAGAAGCGTTTCTTTATTTTCTTAATAGATCTAGGTCTAATACTAAGACTTAAATCAACAATTCTTTCGTTTAAAAAGTTTTTTAAATTTTTGGCATAGCCAGTTTCATTAATAAACTGAGCCTTAACATTACGCTCCCCAATCTTAGGAAAACTTTCGTAATTTTCATTATATTTTTCAAAAAGGGTATTAAAACTCTTGTAAGCACCGTAATTTCTTATAAGCAATATATGACAATCTTTATATAACTGAAGAGCGATTTGAAGGTCTGTGGGGGTTCCAATCATCTCGTGAATATAAGCACCGAACACTTTAGCTAAAAGATCATTCTTGAAAACACTAGCTCCTTTTCGTGAAGACTTTAAGTTCTTTAAAAATGAGTCCCAGGCCAAGACCTCCGCCCTAGCTGCCATCTGTCTTGTCCTAATTTCAGAAGCCGACAAACTCTTTTGAGGTATATTTCTCCCCCCCTCTTTTCCTTCTGGAATTGAATGGGCTTCATAAAACCCTTGTTTAGCTATAAGTAAATGATTCAGGGCCTGATAAAAATGAATCAGAGATATCTCATATCGCTCGCCGTAATAAATATCGTAATTATCATTAGCGATCATTTTCTGAACTTTATTTGAGATACTAGTTGTGTAGAGCTTTCTTCCAAGTTCTCTAGCTTCTTCTAATATTTGAGAGGACTGATAATACTTACCCGCCGTATGAAGAAGGAGTCCTTTTTCCATAAGAAATAAGAGCTTATTATCTTTTTCTTTGTAGACCTTGCTATTCTCTATGACTTTTATGGCCTCACCAAACTGAGAAGTCTTGATAAGAGAGCGTAATTTATTACGCTCTTTCTTTCCCCCACTCGCACAGGAGAAAAGAAAGAGTGTTAATAATAGATAAATTAATAAAGGCTTCTGGGTTACCACCCTGATCCGCTTTGCTCAGAATACTTTGAAAGTTTAGAGCGAGTTCTTAAAACTTCGATTCCTTTTTCAAGATCTGTCATACGAATATTGACTGCATATTGCTTAATCGTCTTACCCTTACGAGTTGCTGGTTTCATATAGACGTTACCGAAAATAAGTAAGTCTGCTCCTGTCTGTCTTCCAACTCTTTTTGCTGTCGAAGGATCGACCATTCCATCGTGCTGATAAGTAATTTCTTTTAAAAGAGCTTCCCTAGCAGCAGCATCTACGAGAATAAAATCCCCTGAAGCTGAGATTTCGTTCAAAAACTCATCATTGATATCGTTTATTGGAAAGTAAGCTTCAGATGTTAAATTTTGAACATTTGAAATAAACACAGTTGGGGTCTTTCCGTGACTTCGAAGATATCTCTGAAACCCCTTATGTTTTTTGATGGACCCTAAGATGTCAGATACAACTTTTTCCGTATCTCTTTGAACCCATTGGTCAGTAATCTCAAGTGCCTTTTCGTCTGACTCTTCGCTATCCACTCGTTCAGCTTTAAAGCTTGAACAGCTTGTTAACGTCATAAATCCTATTAGGATTAATGGTAGTAATTTTGTCATTTTATGCTCCCTATATAATTAAATTAAATTTCGCCTCTTTTAGCTTTTACAAAATTTGCCGATGCATCTTTCATTGCTTTTCTAACAGCATCTTTTGTTTCTGGATCATCCGCACGTTTAACGACATGATCAGCTGCTTCATCGATAGCTCTATTTAGTCTTTCGCTAGGCATACGAATAAACACAGCACAAGTCCAGGCGGTGAAATCCTTCTTTGCCCCTTTATCCTTCATGTACTTTCTTTTTTCCCAGTAGGTTTTCTCAACTGCGGCGCCATGGATTAAGGCCTGAATTTTTTCAGAAAGAGTATTCTCTACGTATTCACGAAGTTCTTGAATATTAGGGTTATTTTCATCGATATTAGCATTACCCTGAGTCGAAGCTCCAAGCTGCTTATCAATAAAGGTCGTGATCTCACCAGCAATATCAGTTCTGGCGTTAGCCTTCGCTAAGTTACAGCTTATATTTCTACTAACCTTAGGGTCGGTTTCATATGAGAAGTATCTATACTTCTTCGTATCTTTATTATGGTTTCTTGACCAAAGCTCAGCGTCTTCAATCCAACCTGGTCTAAATTTAGAACTAGCATCTCTAACCACAAAGTCTCTGGCGATCTCTTCGTGCTCTCTTTCCTCAAGCTCTCTATCATCTTTTGTTGCACAAGATACGGCAACAGCAGCAATCATCAATAGCATTAATATTTTTTTCACATCTTTCTCCTATTCGGCTAGTCGATATTTAACTCACCTAATTTATCATCTAAAAAACTTCTAATTTCTGGCATTGCATTTTCATAAGCATGCTGGAGGCTTCTTCCCGTTTGCACGGTATCAAAGTCCAAAGCCCCAATTTTTTCCCCATCATTATTTTGTGATTTTAATTGGAGAAAAAATTTATAGCGCTTAAATCCTTTAACATTCATATGTTGTTCTTCTTTTTTCAAACTTCCAAGGATGGTGAACTTCGATCTACGGTCATCACCAGTGACGACTTTAAAGTCATTTTCTAAAAGATGACTAATGATGAGATGATTAACTTCAGAAATTCCGCCAACTTCATCAAACTTCACTTTAACAGTAGTGCCAAGTTCTCTCTTCTTACGCTTCTTATTTAAGATAGATGTAAGTGATACGGGTGAAGCAATTCTCCTTCCAGATAAGAACTGATGTCTTTCGTTCAAATTATTACGAATATAATATTTCTTTAAGGCCTTATTTAAAGAAGATCGTCTGCCATCATTAACATAGGCACGCATCTCCGTATCAACAGCTTCTATCTCAGAAGCGATTCTTTTAGATGCCTGTCTCTTATCTAAAACGGCCAACGCAAAATAAGACTCCTTACCTTCAAAAACCTCATTGATCTGTACGCCTCTTAATACTTGCTCTGTTTGTTCGCGAATTTTTTCTTGTACGTCTTCATCAACTCTTCCGGTCACAACCTCTTCCTTAATTGTGGAACTAGAAGTTGTTTTAACATTTAACTCAGATGTGACCTTGGTTTCGAAAACTTTGGCTAAGTTTTTTCTAGCAGCAACGTCAGCACCTAAACTTCCTGGAGCCTCGCCAACCGCACAAAGTTCATAGGACTTACAGGCCTTACCTGGTTCAAAAAGCCATGTGGGTCTCTCACCTGGCTTATAGCTAGTCTTCTTTTTCTTACTTTGTGTTCCACAAGAGCTTACAGAGAATAAAAAAGCCAATGAAAAAACAAATACCATACTGCGCATATCAACTTCCCTTCCATAGAGCTTAAAAGCAGCCCCATAAGACTAACTAAATCCTGTCTAAGATTCATTAAAAAACTGTCAAAACTTGGTCAATTTACGGCTCAGTTAGTCAGGCTTTGCCCCCTGTGTAGAGAATGTTTACTTGCGAAAACCGCGGACTCACACTAAACTTCAAGGCGTTTGAACAAGTCTAAAAAGGAGAATTTTTTATGGCCCATCAATTACCAGAGCTACCTTGGTCTAATGACGCATTAGCTCCTCATATCTCACCTGAGACTATTGAGTACCATTATGGAAAACATCATAATGCCTATGTAACTAAACTTAACGCCGCTATTGAAGGCACTGAATACGCTGAAATGTCTCTAGAAGATATTATCAAAAAAGCTGACGGTGGTTTATTTAACAATGCAGCACAAGTTTATAACCACACTTTTTACTGGAACTGTTTAGCGCCAAATGCAGGCGGTGCTCCAAATGGTGCAATCTCTGATGCAATCACTAGCAAGTGGGGATCATTCGACAAATTTAAAGAAGAATTTTCTGCTTCAGCTGCTGGAAACTTTGGTTCTGGTTGGACTTGGCTAGTTAAAAACTCTTCTGGAGATTTAGAAATTGTTAATACTGATGATGCAGGTTGCCCACTAACCGCGGGACAAACTCCAGTTTTAACTATTGATGTATGGGAGCACGCTTACTATGTAGATTATAGAAATGCTCGTCCTAAGTACATCGAAGCTTTCTGGAATCTTGTAAACTGGGATTTTGCGAATAAGAATCTTTAGAATTTAAAAAAATTACAGAGTTTAAAAGGCCACTTCGTTCTATACAAGTGGCCTTTTTTTTACTGTAATCTATAAGCTCTGTGCTTTTTCGAATCCATTAAAATTTTAGATCTACAGGCAATAATATAAGTCTCCGAATGTTCAAAAAGTTTTTCATTTTCTTTTCTATTCTTTTTTCTGAGAATAAACTTCGGCAAAAACGATACCATCATCCAGACACTTTCAAAGAGACCTTTGAAGTCTATCTCTACCTTAATAAGAGGTTTTGATTCAACACCTGGCTTAATCGTCTCTCTTAAAGATTGAGTGCTTTCAGATTTTTCTCTTTTAACTTCAGCGTGATTGGCCTTAGTTGAATCAACCCAGGCCTTATTTCGCTCTCGCCGTTGCCTTACCTGTTCCAATTTTTTCTCTAATTCGTCCATGACACTATTTTAGTGAGAAACTACTGCTTAAGATTATTAATCCTCATTTAGAATAGTTCCAGCTACTTACAAAACACTTAAGTACATAGAGCTCCTCTTAAGCGCCTCTTTTTTTGGTCGAATTCACAGAATTCTAAGATCTCTAAATATCCGCAATAACAAGAAGGATGTCATACCTTGATGTTTTTACTACATCTCCCATAATTGTATTTCAATTAGGAGGTCTCAAATGAAAACCTATGCTCATGCGGCACTAGCTGTTTTCTTTGTTGTCTTAGGTGTGAAGATTTACGGGATGAAAGTTAATAAGGCCATGAGCTCAAATATAACTGAATCCCGTGAACCAGTTCTTGAAACTAAAACGGCTCAAGTTGATCTAAGTAAACTTCAAATGGTTGAAGAGAGTAATGTCGAAAGAAAACTAGCCGCCCTGAATGAAACAGGCGAAGAGAGCTTAGCAACTAAACTTTCAGAATTAGACCAATTGGCCCTAGAGCTTGAACAGGCTTTTTTGGATACTGGAGATAATTTTGAGATGATAGCTTATCTTAAATCTAAAATAGCTTCCATCAAAAGAGATGCTTCTCTAGGCTTAAGTAATGTCGAAGAATGGGAAATGGAATTTGTATATTTCTTAATCATCGAGGAAAGGATGACCTTAGAAGAAATAAACTCTCTAAGTTCTCCCGGAGATTTAAATATGAGTGATAACGAATGGGATGTCATTCTAACGGAAAGCCAATCATCAAAGTTTAAAAGAAAAATATTAGAATTTAAAGACGTAGATCAATCGGCAATTAGCAAACATCTAAATGGACTCACGAATGAGTCAGATCAAGAAGAACTTATTGAAGAGATCTGGGGTGAGGAGTAGACGTGGAAAAAGATAAAAGAACTTCGTTAATAAATAAAGTCTTTGGAAAACAGTTTTTAATAAACCCCAGTTTCCAATATAAGTTTATGTTTTCACTAACAATGGCAGCAGTGTTATCCATGTCTGTTCTCTACGCGGCTCAGTCCTACTTCTTTCAATACTTTTTAAATAGAGCTCAAACAGCGGAACTTCCTCCCAACCATGTATTTTTTCATCTCCTAAAGGAGCAACAAATGATCATGGGACAAATCTTTTTCGTAAGCACAATCGTTGTGGGGGTAATTCTTTTTCTTTGGGGGCTTTTTTATTCCCATAGAATTGCCGGTCCACTTTACCGTATTGATAGAGACCTAAGAGAGGCTGCAAGTAATGGTCAATCCCTAATGAGCCTAAAAACTAGAGACAGTGACTTCTTTCAAGAAATACCTGAGGCCATCAACCTCTATTGCCATTCTCATGATGGTTGGGGGTTTGTTAGAAAAAATAACGATGAAGATGAAGAGGATAAAGTAGCTTCATAGCTACTTTATCGCTAAGTCTAGGCTTAAATACTGACGATCATAAAAGTGAAAATCTAAATGAAGGTCTTTATCCTCAGTCCAAATTGCACTCGTGGAAAGCTCCAAACATCGAACTTTTATCCAGGCATTATAACCAAGAATGGAAACTCCACGATCACTTCTGAAGCGATCCCAATGGGAATTTGTTAACTCAAAACCTATGGCCATACTTTTCTTTCTCTTACAAGAGAGCTCATCTCTAATTCTTGAGGTTAGAGGAATCACTGTTCCCCTATAAGAAAAGAAGACCTCTGCGTTAAAGTCTATTTTTTGTAAATTAAAGACTCGAACTTGCGCCAGACCACCGTGCACCTCAAAGGAAGTTAACCTGGTATCTTGAGTTAAGTAATCTCGAAGTTTTGCTCCCATATCATCAAGTTCACTATGAGACTTTATTCCGATTTGATGTCCTAGTTCGTGGACAAGTAAAGAGATCATGGTGCTAAACTCAATTGAGGGCTTATTTTCGATATAAAGTAAATCCAAATTCACAAAGATAGGAGCTCCTGGGATAAAAGCCGTTTTGGCAATTCGAACTTCCGCATCTCTAGAATCTCTAAAGAAACCTGGATATTTTGATTCAGATAAAAAGATAAGCCTATCTTTCATGTTTAAAAACTTACTTGCCACATCTTTGATTCTGATTAGGCTTTCGCGCTCTACTCCAGTAAAAGGACAAAACTGGGATTCCTCGCAAGTAGCGATAATTCGAGGAAGCCTACGATAAGCAAAACGAAACTCTTGCTCTACTAGTCCTCCCCCATTTCCAATAATATCCCCGCCACTTAGTCTAGCGGCGAGCTCAGGAGATAGGTCCATGGCCTCAATAACATTCTGAGGAATTTGAATTGTATATTCATTCGAAAAGCAAATAGTCGTACTTAAAATATATAAAAGGATTAGTTTCTTCACGATTCGACACCTTCATTTGTATGGGGAAACAACTGCATATTGAGTTGATAAACATCAGAGCTATCTTCAGTGAAAAACTTGCGATCAAACTCTTCTAACAATTTAAATAGATAGTCCTGAGCCTCATTCATCCGTGAAGCTGGCATCTTTAGTGTTAATGAACAAACCTGTCTTTTTGATGTTGGAAGTTCAGTCAATGCGTGAAAGCCCTGCTCTATCATTCCACCGTGATGGGACTGTAAGGCTGCGCTTTCATTTCCATTTGGGAGTCTTAAACTTTTTGCAGTAGGTGAAAGTTTTCCGCCACTATCCCTAACAATAAGCTCAAGTTCTTCTAGCGTCTCTAAAGCATATTCAATATTTCTCTTCGAAACACGTTTTCTTAATTTTCTATGAATCCAGTCCAGATCTTCAATAAAGTCCGGTGCCCCAACAAGTTGTTTGATAACTAAAAAGTACCATTTAGAAACTAAACTAAATTCTTTAAGTGGCATTTGAAAAGAATCTCTCCCCCCGGAAAGACGACTAAGTTTCTCATGCAACTCAGAGTCAAACTTGCCTTTCTTCTCACCTTTTTCTTTCTCAATCATTAATTCAAAAAATTCAGCTTCTTTAGCATTTAGTGAAAGGTCTTTGATAAGGGCCCGTTGCATTTCTCGACTGGGGAGTCGGCTTCCCTTGAGAACCATATTCAGGCTGCTCGGAGATTTATAGCCTAGACGATTGGCCCATTTTTGAAGTGTGTTTGAGCGCGTATTGTAGCTTCCATCAGGAAACCCAGCGGCCATAAGATAATCCCTAAAGTTGTTAAATTCGAAGATATTAACGATAGGTTTTTTAAATTTGTTAGTTTCTGGATTCATAAAAAAAAACGTTTCTCCCTTTCAGGAGAAACGTTATCGAAAACAATTCTAGTTACAAGCTGGAATTGTAAAGTTTTTAGTGAAAAGATGACGACCTGGCATTTCATCTCCACGTTGTCTTCTCATTCTTGAAACATCAATATCGTATTCAGTTTCAATTGAGTAAGAGATCTCTTCCCATCTTGTACAACGGTCATTGTCTCTTCCTTGCCAACGTGTACAAACTTTACGAGTTCCGTTCATTGGCTTTGAAGGAAAGATTTGAGACCATTTAACACAACGATCATTTCTTCCTCTATACTCAACACATTTTTTCTTCATTGTTTTTGTTCTAAGAGTGTCACCGTCAACACAAACACCGGGGGCTCTTACGAAAAAACCGTGGCTAAGTGCAAATTGTGGGTACTCAAAATAAACTCTCATGTCACGATCAAGGTCATTCCATGAAGTGTTTTCTGTAGGCATTGGTCTAGCTTCTGCTGTTGTTGCAAGACCAAAAGCAAGGGCTGCTAATACTAAAAGATTTTTCATCTCTCTCTCCTTAAAGAACTACTAAAAAAGTAGCGGTTATTAATTTGTTAAGGCTTTTATAAAAAGGATGAGGAAAACTAACAATCGAATTTCACAAATTGAACAAGATATCTTTCACAGATTGTGAAAGCTCGTCACCTGGAAAAGATGACGAGTGTAACTCACTAGAACTTAAACTTCTTAAATAAATCTTTAACTTTCTCTTTTGCTTTTTGCTTCACTGCACCTTTGGGTGAAGAAGCTTTTTCCCCACCGGCAGCTGAAGAAACCGCAGTATCTTTTGCGGAGGTAACTTCCTTTTCTTTAGACTTTAATAAGTTACTCATCTTATTTTTAAGTTCATCGAACTTTTTGGTTAATTCTGCTTTTTTAGGACCAATCTTATCGTCTATCAGTTTTCTAGCTTTATTTTTTGCTTCATCAACTTTTGCTTTAACTTGTCCCTTTACTCCATCAGCAAGTTGTTTACCAAGACTTGAGCTAATTCCCCAGTCAAGCTTTTCCCAAGTTCCCTTGGCCCTAGCTCTTACCTCGAACTGTGGAATACCGTTAACTACGTTTGTTAACGTTTCCTTAACCACTTTATTTTTCGCATCAATATCGTAGACCACAGATTTAAAAGTATTACTAAGGTTAATATTTACATCTTTGCCTGTGACGACTGCATTTAAGTTAGCCCCTGCTTTAGCATCTTTAATAGCAAACTTAACTTTTTCACTTTGAGATAGTGATCTCCCTGCTACCGGGAAAGAATCAACTCTGGCATTCAAAGTCTGAACTGGTATTTCTTTAGTATGATCGAGTACAGCTTTTGCTCTTATTCTATTAATTTGAAGTTTTGGAAAGTCTCCTCTTAAAGTGACGACTGCAGGACGTCCCAAGAATACGGGATCACTCGTTATATCGATGATTTTTCCATCAAGGTCACCACTAAACTCACTAGCTCCTGACTTAGAAGAAATACGTCCTTCTTTTATCCAAAAAAGTGGGTATCCATTCTTAACCGTAAATTTATAGTTCTTCCCCTCTCCTCTTCTCTTAGGAACAAGTCCTGATTTATTTTCGGTCTTTTTTGGAGGCATATACTCTTTAGCAATTTCGAGATATTTATAAATATCCTTAACTTTTTCTTGGAAGAGTCTTCCGAACAAGGCCTTAGAGAAGTCTTGAAAATCGAGGTTGGGTATCTTGAATCTCTTTTGAATATCATCCATATCTTCTTTAATAAGATCATCGATATTGCCCATAGCACTTGAGTAAGTCTTTACGTCATTTTTTAAATCGCTACTTAGACCTTGGTATTCCTTAAAAACAGATTTTGCTTCTTTTGCAACAGCTTTGTATTCTTTTAAACTTTTCCAGGGCTTCTTTTTATCGAACTTAATTGATTTTGCTTTATTGGTAACCCGATCGAGCTGCTCTTTATGGTCAAGTCCATCAATTCGCTTCTTCCACTCGTCTTCTTTACCTTTTAATCCCGCCTCAAGCTCTTTCATCTTTTTTTCGGCCTTGAGCTCTCCTTGAATATTTTTAATCTGATCTTTCGGATCTGCTCCGCCTAGTACTTCCGCAACATCACCTAGAGCATTCCCCTGTAGTTCTTCCTTGCTCTGTTCAAGGACAGACTCTTCAAGTTTTGAAAGTGCCTTTGATTCTTTTTCATATTCATCTTGAGGAACAATATGCCCTGGCTTCTCTCTAGGAGATTGTATCTCGATATCTAGTATAGAAGCCTCGCTAACAACAAATTTCGCTCTTAGAAGAGCATCCCAGAGAAAGCCAAAGTTCATCTGTCCGATTTTTACCATATTATTTTTAGGATTCTTTTTGTCGGTAACTTGAAGGCCGCGAAGTTTAAAGCTTCCACCAAAGACACTGGTTTTAATATTCGAAATATTAACTTCAGCACCATGAACATAAGTTGCAGTCCATTCCATCCCCTTTTTTAAGTGAGAGTCGAAGAAAAACTTACCATAGAGACCCATAAGTACGGCAATCACAAGGATTGTTCCGAGGGCCTCAACTCGAATTGGTCCTTTTGGCTTTTTTACTTTTTCTTTTTTCTCCGGCGAGCCGGAGTCTTCATTAGACTGTGTAGAGGCTGTCATATTTTGCGTACCATTTAAAAAGGGCCGTAGCTTTCACGGCCTTCCAGAATTTAGTTTCTTTAAATCGCTCAACGACAGCGACTCTATATTTTTTAATAAGAATTTTTGAACCTAAAAAAATAATAGGAGATAATGCAAAAGCAACTACTCCTGATCCCATCACCAATGAGTTATAAAACCTTGTGTAAGGAATAATTGGCATATTATAAAGACTGGTCCAAAGAGTTTTTAACCCTTCACTCTCCAGCAGTCCGGCTCCGACACTATTAAAAATGGGATCCATTAGATAAGCCGGAAACGCAAAAAAGAAGGCGCTTAAAAGAGCGGCTCCAATTTGAATCCTAAAAAACAATATCAATAGAATGATTAAGATTGTTTGAAGAGAAAATGCGGGGGTCATGCCCAAAACAAAACCCGCAGCAACTCCAGCCGCTAGCTGATTTGTGCCAGTGTCGGAGTTTAAGAGCTTTAAAAATCCAAAGATTTGCTTTAGTAAAAGAGTCATAATTCACCTCTAAATTGAATCAAAATTATGTAGGAAAATCCCCTATAAGGTAAGTGCTCCGCGTAAGTATCTGATTACCATATGCAGCAATCACTTATTTTTGTATAAGAAAGGTCAAAATAATTTATTGTCTAGCCTCAAGATTGACTTTAAGAGTCAGGTTTTCTAAAAATCAGGCTGTCCTTGGGAAAAATCTAATAATAGAGAGAGAATATTTTGAATACACTAAGCCTTAAGTCTCCGTTAAGTGGAGTTCTAATTCCAATTGAAAATGTACCAGATGAAGTCTTCGCTAAAAAAATGGTTGGTGACGGTGTAGGTATAGACCCAACTGGGGATATTTTAACTTCACCCTGCAATGGAAAAGTCGTTCAGCTTCACGAGTCTCGCCATGCGATTACTATTGAAAACGAAAACGGACAGCAAATCCTACTGCATATTGGAATCGATACCGTAAACTTGAAAGGTAAAGGCTTTGAGGCTTTTGTAAAAGTTGGTGATCAAGTTAAGACTGGTCAAGAACTGATAAAGTTTGATCAAGACTTCATCGTAACCAGTGGTCTTTCTTTAGTAAGTGTTATGATTTTTATCGATGGCAAAAATCCGAGTAACTTCAATATGCCTTCTCAAAAGAAGTTAATCTCAGGCGAAACATCGATAGTAAACTTAAGTTATATAGAGTCTAAAGCAGAGACGACAAATGGTGACTCTCCAATAGAGCAGGCCTATGAGTCGGTACCTTTTTTCGTTAGAATGCCTTCTGGCATGCACGCGAGACCGGCAGCAAAGCTGGCTGAGTTAGCTAAGAGATTTCAGTCTAGTATAGAGATTATTAAAGGTAATAAGTCTGCTCCAGTTTCTAGTATTGTCTCAGTACTAGGATTAGAGATTGCTAAAGACGATGAGATTGTCATCTTGGCCATCGGATCAGATTGTCAGCAAGCGGTTAAAGAGGTTTTAAAGACATTAGTAAAAATTGAAGAAGACGAGTTAGAGGCCTTTGAAAAAGAGGCTAAACCGACTCCCTCTAAGAAGCTTATTGAGATTCAAAGTGATGAACGAACTCTAGTTGGAACAAGCGCTTCAGATGGAGTTGTCATTGGAACAGTTTCCATATTAGGTAACTTAAATATTAATTATGAAGAACACTCTGAAGATGCTGATGGCGAGAGACTTGCCCTAGAGAATGCCATTATCGACGCCACGAGTGAGCTTAATATTATTGAAAATAAATTAAGCATGAATGAGCACGATGCGGGGAAAGCGGCTATTTTCTCTGCTCATATTGAAATGCTTCAGGACCCTGAACTTCTCGAAGAAAGCGTCAAACTCATCAATAGCGGTCATACTGCTGCGTTCGCTTGGGATAACACAATCGAGCATCGAGCTGAACGTCTTGAGGCCCTCAAAAATGAACTTATCGCAGGTCGTGCAAATGATCTAAGGGATATCGGTCAAAGAGTTTTGAAAAAGATTTTAGGAATTGTGGATGAAGAAAAAGTTCACGGAGATAATATCATCCTTATTGCAGAGGATTTAACTCCTTCCGATACGATCCAATTAGACAGATCTAAAGTCCTTGGATTTTGTACGACTTCTGGCGGAGCAACTTCCCATGTCGCCATATTAGCTCGTTCAATGGGAATCCCTGCGATTGCAGGTATAGAGAGCCGAGTTTTAAATTTAAAGGACGGTCAAGAGGTCATTCTTGATGGGGATCATGGAGCTCTCTACCTACACCCGACAAAAGAAGAAAAAGAAAAGGTCCTTGAAAGACAGGAAGCCTTAAGAGTTAAAAAAGAAGATGCCCTTGAGCACTCAATGGAATTGGCCGAAACGAGAGATGGGCATAGAGTTGAGGTAGTTGCCAATATAAGTGGGATCTCAGACGCCCAGAAAGCTGTAGAAGTTGGCGCAGAGGGTGTAGGTCTCTTACGTACTGAATTTTTATTTTTAGACAGAGATAGCGCCCCAACTGAAGAAGAACAATTTGAAATTTATCAAGGGATTGCCGATGCTTTAGATGATCGGCCACTTGTCATAAGAACTTTAGATATAGGTGGCGACAAAGCACTTAATTACTTACCTATTCCAGCAGAGGAAAACCCTTTTCTAGGAGTCCGAGGTATTAGACTTTGTTTTCAAAAAGAAGATATTTTTAGAGAACAACTTCGCGCCATTTTAAAAGTTGAATCAAAGAAGCCGGTTCATATTATGTTTCCAATGATTGGTCAGATGTTTGAACTAAAAAAGGCTAAAAATATCCTTGAAGAAGAAAGAGTAAAACTAAATGCTCCCATGCCTAAAATTGGGATGATGATCGAGGTTCCATCAGCTGCAGTTATGGCAGAGCAATTTGCCCGTGAAGTTGATTTTTTCTCTATAGGAACCAACGATCTCACTCAATACACGATGGCCATGGACCGTGGACATAATGAACTAGCAAAACAAGTGGATGGACTTCATCCTGCTGTCCTTAACCTGATTGCCATGACAGCGGACGCTGCCCATAAGCATGGAAAATGGGTTGGGGTTTGCGGCGGTATCGCAAGTGACTTGAAAGCAATTCCAGTTCTTTTAAGTTTAGGTGTTGATGAACTTAGTTTAAGTATTCCAAACATCCCGATGATCAAAGCATCTATTAGAGATCTTAATATTAATGAATGTAAAAATATGCGCCAGCAGTTCTTATCCGCAACATCAGGAAAAGAAGTGCGAGAAATAGTTTTAAACAATTGGCCTCAAATTTAAGAGGTAGGAGAATTTTATGAATTTTGGAAAATCATCATTTTCATTGCTTCAGAAAATCGGAAAGTCCCTTATGCTTCCGGTTTCTGTACTACCTGTAGCAGGTATTTTACTCGGTGTAGGTGCCGCAAAATTTGGATGGATGCCAGTAATTGTATCTCAGTTGATGGAAACTTCTGGTGGAGCAATATTTGGTTCTCTTCCCCTTATTTTTGCTATTGGTGTCGCCCTTGGACTAACTAAGAATGATGGAGTTAGTGCACTGGCCTCGACCGTCGGCTACTTTGTTCTTATTGGAACGATGGGGGTTTGTGCTAAAGCGATGGGAAACCCCACAGCTACAGTTATGGGAGTAGAAACTATTAAGACCGGAGTTTTCGGTGGTATCTGGATTGGTATGATTGCCGGTTGGCTTTTTAATAAATATTACAGAATCAGCCTTCCCTCTTACTTAGGATTTTTTGCAGGTAAAAGATTTGTTCCAATTGTTACGGCCTTTGCCGCTATCCTTTCAGGTATTGCTCTAAGCTTTATCTGGCCTCCTCTTGGAGAAGGAATTAAGTCAATGAGCCTATGGGCCGCAAATGAAAACCCAATGACAGCTTTTTCTGTTTACGGAGTCGTTGAAAGAGCGCTAATTCCACTTGGTCTTCACCATATCTGGAACGTTCCATTTTTCTTTGAAATTGGATCTTATATTGATCCTAATACAGGTAAAGAGATTACAGGAGAAATCGCTAGATATCTTCAAGGAGATCCTGCAGCAGGTAACCTGGCAGGTGGATACCTTTTTAAGATGTGGGGGCTCCCAGCAGCAGCACTAGCTATCTGGCATACGGCTAAGCCTGAGAATAGAACTAAGATTGGTGGCATCATGATTTCAGCCGCTCTAACTTCTTTTCTAACAGGGATTACGGAGCCAATTGAATTCGCTTTTCTCTTCGTTGCTCCAATTTTGTATATGCTACACGCACTTCTTTCAGGTGTAGCATTTGCAGTTTGTCTAGCTCTTGAAATTAAGCATGGAACGACTTTCTCCCATGGTCTTATTGATTATGTAGTTCTTTTTCCTCAGTCATCTAAAGCCCTTTGGCTTCTCATCATTGGTCCAATGTGGGGAGCTCTATACTACTCAGTGTTTCGAGTTGTTATTCAGAAGTTTAATCTTAAAACTCCAGGTAGAGAGGACGAAACGGAAAATATCGCCGAATCAAGTTCTGAAGATTCACTTGCAGGAGAATTGGTACTGGCCTTTGGCGGAGCTACAAATATTCTCACCTTAGATTCTTGCATCACAAGACTTAGAGTCGAAGTGGAAAGTAAAGAGCTTGTTAATAAAGAAAAGTTAAAGGCCCTAGGTGCTTCTGGCGTCGTTGTCGTTGGTTCTGGAATTCAAGCCATTTTTGGAACTCAATCTGGAAACTTAAAGACTGATATGGAAATGTATTTAAAGCAACCTAAAAAAGTTGTTTCAAACGCTACTCCTACCCACGGGCCTACAGACTACGTAGAGCAGGCCAACAAAATAAAAATGGCACTTGGCGGGGCTCATAACTTAAAGTCACTTCAATCTGTTGCTAAGACAAGATTAAGAGTTGAGTTAAATGATGAATCAGCTTTAAACTTAGAGAACTTAGAAATGGAAGCGGGTGTTCAGGCTGCTGTAAATATCAGCCCCGGGATTTATCATCTTATTATAGGTCACCAAGCTGATCAACTTGGTGAAATCTTAAATTCTTAACGCATTAAAGGTGTCCGGTTTATTTAGACCGGACACTATTTTTAACTGCTCTTCTTGCGTTCTCAATTTCTCTTTCAATAATCCTTCTTTTACTTCTAGCAACATCATTGATTTTCACAGCTTCTGGTAGGTTTAAAAGAACCTCTTCATCGACATTTTTCTCACCGTAATGTCTTATGTCTGCTCTTCTCTTACAAAATTCTTGAATATTTATCTCAGAAGCAAAGAAGGGCATGGCTTCATTTTCTAAAAAGTTCTTCTCATTTAAAGCGGCGGTAAGAAAATCAGTTTTATAGTTAATAAGCTCGAGATAGGGTGTTACAAGAAAGTCGAATAGACTTTTTAAATCATCCCCTTTTAGCTCAAGATCTGACCTTAAGATAAAAGAAGAGCTTAGTGCATCCTCTTCAATAAACTTGTTTGAGATCTTTAACAGAAGCTCATACCCATCTTTCTCACATGTGAGCTGAGTCGTTCTATTTGCAATGACCGTTTTCTCTTCTTTTGTGAAATTACCAATCTTAGAAATGGCAATAATTCCTCTAAGTTTACTCTTAGACTCTTTGGACTTTACTGAAAAGTATTCGGAAGAGTCTTTTATCACATGCCTAAGAGTTTCAATCTCTTCTACGGCAAATGCCCCAAGACTTAGAAACATTATGTTTAAAGCGACTATTAAAGCTCTCATCCTTCACTCCTCTCACCATTTTGTTTTATTACTATAAAGAGCAAGATGGAGGCCAAAAAAAGGAGGCTAAATGACTGTAATCACAAGTACAAATTGTCAAAACTCTATACAATATGTTGATTCTATTTAACTTTGGACAGAATACGGCTTAGAAGTGAATCTATTTTTGATGGCTCCATATCTCCCCCAGAGTAGTTCCAGGTAATAGATACGCAAAAAGAGTCTTTCGAGCCTTTAGGTATGACCAGCTGGGAGTATTGGACCACCCCAGGAGCTCTTCCCATTTTGAAAGCAGCCTTTTCCCAGCCTCCTCTTTGTGCCAGTCCAGGATTAACTCCTGCATAAGGTTCATTTCGAATACTATGAAGAAGCTGACAGAGCTCTCTAGTGGTTGCAAACCAACCGATAGAGTCGATTTCAAAAGCTGAGTCCACAGTACTTAATTCTTCAATAGATTTTTTTTGAAGTGCTTTTAAAAGGTCTCTCTTCTCTTTGATCTTCTTTTTTGAGTAACCCACAACTTTGTCACCACGAAGTTTGTGATAGTCCATAGTTCTTAAAAATGGTTTGTTCTTCGAGGAAGCTTTTTCTAAGGCCTTCCTACCAACAAGATTATGAATATGATCGTAAGCAGATTGATCCGAATAGGCCATTAACATTGTAGCTAAAGTTTGGACAGTTACAGGGGCCCTATTTGGCCATTCATACAATCGTCCCCCAGGTATACTCTTTAATTCATTCTTAAGCTTTATACTACTATTCCATTTCAGTTTTGTTTTCTTCACTCTCTGAGACAATAGTTTTAATAGATAAAGACTAGAACTCATCTCAATCGCCAAAGGTAAATCGGGATTTAGAGATAAGATTTCGGCCTTGCCATTTTTTAAATAACTAAGAGAAACCTTACCAGGAAGTTTTTTCAACTCGTCTTTAACTACAGAAAGTTTTTCTCCATACGAGGTCGCATTCCCAAACCATAACCCACGAATTTTTTCATTTTTATCTAAGTACAGCTGCATGGCCCGCTGACTTTTATCAGTCGTATACAAGAAATTCTTCGCATCAACTTTTTCGATGTTTAAACACTTACCCTCTTGATCTTTAAATCCTTGTAAAATTCCTACCAGCTTCTCTGTTGGCAACTTTGATAAGAAGTAGGGATTTATATGGCTTGCTAGATTTGAGTTCTCGAACTGGCATAATGCCTTTAAGACAGCAGCCTCCCCTTTAGGTTTTTCACCAAAAAGGGGGGCAGTGCAAATGAGAAAAGCTAAAAAATACTTAAAAGCTTTATTCAATTACATTCTCAACATTCTTCTTTTTATCAAGTGACCAAAGGAGTTTAACATACTCGGCATGACTCCAGGCCAAAGGAGTTGCTGCTCCTGTACCTACTCCATTCCACTCAAACACTTGCTCAGGGATCATTAATCCATCATTAGCAAAGCCTAAGTAACTATCCACAACAGGCTTAGTTTTCTTTTGAACGTCATTCCAACTTAGAGTCTTATCGTTATATTCTTCAATAGCTAAACGGCCATGCTCTCCAGAAAGAAGAGGCCACAGGCGTCCTTTTTGTTCTTCACCATAAGCATCAAAAGAGTAACGGTACCAGCCTCTGCCTTTAGGAGTAACTACACTTATATGTTTATCAACAAGGCTCTTCGTTTTTTGGATCTTCCAATCGCCAGCTGACTTGAGTCCCATCAAAGCCAATTTCATAAAACCTTGATCTAAAATTTTACTTTGCTCAATTCTCATACTTGAATTTGCAATATGAGTTTCGCTTCTATCATTTGGGTTCCACTCGGCACCAAAACTAGAGCCTCCAGCAATTCTTAAGTAATACTGACCGTCTCCGTAATGACCATTGGTAGTAAAGGTCCAAGTTTCAATATTATCTCCGGGAGTGTAGAGCCATTGGTTAGCCGTATTGCGACTTTTTTCACCGAGCTCAGAACCGACGAATAGACGGCTTCCTAAATAAAGGGCCGAAGTTGCTACAGAAAAAGAAGAAGGAGAAATACCAAAATTCTCTTCCCATCTTTCTTGCTGAGTCCATGGTCCATATTTAAGAATAAAAGAAAGAGCTTTCTTAAGCATATCTTGAAACTCATTCATCATTTCAATTCTCTGCTTAGGAGAAACCTTTAAATATGTTTGATAAAAGAGGTGAATGGGGTATCCCACTTGGTCTAACTGAAGACCTCCCCAATATTCTTCACCACTAACCCAAGTATTTTGAGGAAAAGCACCTTCTTTAAGAATATACCTTGGTCCTAGGTCCCATGCTCCTGAATGTTTCTTGTATTGAATTTTTTTAAGGAATCTTAAGGCATTCATTGGAGTTTCTAAATCTCCAGAATGAAGCATTGCAAGTGCCACATGGTAATGGTCTCTAGGCCAGATTAAATGATAACCACCAATCTTATTTCCTGGTTGTTCAGTTTGCTGCTCTCCCCAAGGAATAGATAAAGAAGCGATCAGGGCACCTCTAACTCTCTTATCTTCATGGACCTTAAGTGTGTAAATTGATCTTTTATAAAGGAGAAGCTCTCTATCAGATAGGTTCTTTGGAGTCTTAAGAGAATCTATGTATTTTTCCCAAGAGGCTTCGTACTTTTTCTTCTCGTTAGCATAGGCATCTTTTAGCTTATCAGCACTTTGTTCAATATTTTCGCTAAAAGTATAAACGATATAAAATTTATAAGAACCTTTCTTCGCTGGAATATTAACTTCACCAGTTGTGGCAATATTTCCATCTTTTGCTGAAGAGAACTTATAAGTCATTCTTTTATTTTTACTTATGTCCTGCCACCCGTCTGATTGTCCTACAAACCCTACAGACATATTTCTAAATCCAACTGTTGATTGAATCTTCAATCCTGTACTTCCTTGCTTAACGAGAAAAGTTCCCTCTCTTGCAAAGGCACTATCTTTAAAACCTGTATTATTTATGTGGGGGTTTGTTAAATGATAATAACGAATTCCATCTTTAAACGATTTAACTTCAATTTCATCAACCAAAACTGGTGAATTCTCTAAAGTAAAAAAGGTATGAGAGATTTCAAATCGCCCTTTTTTATCTTTATTAGTTAGTTTCACAATGGAGCTAGAAAGTACTTCAACTCTATGTTCTGTTTCTTTCTTCTCTTCTACAAAGAAGTTTCCATCTGAGATCAAGAACTGAGCGTCTTTAATTTGTCCCGTATCGATTGTTGGAAAAAAGACTTCCGTTAAGGCCCCATCCGCGTTCGTGAACCAAAGTGGAGACTTAGCCCCTCTTGCTTCAAAAGATGTTCCTACTTGAACATTTCTGGCCGTGGCCCAATTAGGTGTAACACCTGGTCTACCAAAGGCTTCTGCGGCCGTGGCAGTTTGAATTACACTTACCAGTGCACATAAAATTATTGAAATTTTCATTTTCATTTATTCCCCCGAATGCGAATTGAAGGGATATTTAATCAAATTAATCAGGTTTTATAAACGAAAAACGGACTTAATAGATTGTTTTCATTAAATTTTACCCTAGACAATGCCGCACCGCACATCCGTCTATCTACCTAAAAACTGGCCCCTATATAAATAAGTAAAAGGTAGATGGCGTCTGATGTCACTTATCGTATAGTTCAGAAAATATTCAGGGGAGAATATACGTGCTGCACAAAACGATAATAGTCCTTATATTTTTAACTTTTAGCTTCGAGGGCAGATCCGGCACTAAGTCGGACTTTTTACTTTCCTTTAATGGAATGCCTTCCACCTGTGACAAGATTCAACTTAGTCAGTCCTATGATGAAGACGAGAGAATAATTAAGATCAACCTGCATGACCTAGCAGAGCTCGGAAATGAAGAGTTTTCATCCGGAGTAGCTCTCAAAAAATTCAAATTTGAGGATCCAAAAACACTTATTGCTAAAAGATTCTCTAGCTACAATGGAACGCGAGTAAAAGAAGTTTATACCTTTCAAAAAGATGAAAACAATAGACCAAGCTTAGTACAACTCAGGAGATTTAAGCGAAGTCTTGTTCGCTACACTTATCCGCTAGGTGGAATCGTCTGCCGCAGCCAAGGACTTATTTCCGAATAAGGTTTTTATACATAGGATAAAAAACCCAAAGTGGTCCAACTAGAAGGAACTGAAGATCTTCGAAGAACGAAGGTTTTTTACCTTCAATTTTATGGCCGATAAATTGACCTATCCAAGCTAAGACAAAAATAATTAGACTCGAATAAAGTATAGAAACAGCTTCAATATTATCTACGAAATAGCATGCACAAAGCATCAATGCTCCAGTAAGAAGCATAAAAATTCCAGTCACCATCCCTAGCATAAAATAAAAAATCATACAGGCACTAATAAATAGAGTCGCCCAATTAAAAAATGGACTGACGTCAAAAAAACTTGGAACCGGAATGGCCCACATCATTCCAAGAATGGAATACATAATTAAAGGCACACATACATTGTGAATTTTTTTATTAGTTGGGTTTTTATGACTAACTGAATAGTCTCTTAGCCAATTATTTAAACTCTTCATTTGTAGCTCCCTAGAAGAAGGCACTTAATCCTAAACTTATATCATTATTTAGATAATAGTTGCTATAGGCCCCAATTATAAAACGTTTCTTTATCATATACTGTAATCCTAAGAAGCCAAAGGTTCTAGTGGTGTCTTCAGGGTCAGTTATTGTGACAAAATCATTTGAGAATATAATTGTTGGATGTCCATGTTCCTCTGTTCTTCTTCCATAGGTAAACATTATTTTTTTAAAAAATAAGCTGGCCGAAAAGATTTTAGCGTAAGTACGAGTGGGAGTATTATTTTGGATATAGGTCCAGTCTACGGCCAAGTTTGCAATTTTAAACCCTGCCGAAAGAGTATCTGAATAATAACTAATAATTTGATCTTCGTCCGGCATTCCATCATCTCGCACTCTCGTGTAACTAGCACTTAGTAATCCAAACTTTAAAGTTGTACCGAAACCGCCGTTTGGCTTTGAGGTTTTAGAATTGTACTTTCCAACCAAACCAACACTAGCGGAGAAAAACCTTTTCTTTTTAGTTTTACCAAAAAGATTCAAGGCAATGACCCCATTGTACTTTTGGCTTTTAAATTTATCCGAATTCAACCTTCTAACTAAATATTCTGCATCTGACTCCAAAGGAACATTTCCAAAGAATGTTCCTTCATTATTGGTCGTAGAAAACCCAGAACCTACAACTCCAGTTCCTGCCACAAAATTCACATCATATGATCCAACGTATTTAATTATCTCAACTCCTGTTCGATCAACATTAGCGATACTTGCGGGAACTGAGCTTAAAGAGGCTCCTTGACTGGGTACAGAGGCGCCTGAACTTCTATTTCCTGAGAAAACATCGGGGCAATCGAGAAAATCAAACTTATCGCACATCCGGTCTGCGGAATAGCTATTAGGAGAAAAGGTGACCATAATGATCAAGATAACTATCTTATTCACGCCCTATTCTACATTCTTAAACAAAAATTCCCAAACGGTAAGATTTTGTATTAAAAGCAGTTTTAGGTTAAATTTTTCTTAATGAAATTTCTTGTATTTATAGCGGTCTTCGCATGTTTCAACCTAAAGGCTGAAATTAAAGATATTCACCTTTCTCTGATCAGCACAAACTATGTGGACAAGACATATAGTCTGTTTGTCGGAGTTGATGAGAAAAACGAAATCCAATACATAAAAACGATTAACAATAAAAAAAATAAACAAAAAATTTATCCTAACAACCTTCTTAAAAATAATGTTCCACTAGTAAAAGCTGCTGGCATAGAACTTGTAACTCTAAGATGTGAAAACTTTAATCCAAATATTGGATGTCCAATTACAATAAAGTATCCCATCAATGTTATAGTCATGGCCTTTAAAAGTTTTAAAGCCGAAATTAAAAAAGTCGATAATAAGTGGGGACTCTATATAGGTCCAAAGAAGTTCACTAAGATGCATCTTATTGCGAGGAAACCACTAGGACTTCTTATTGGTGTTAAAAGGATCGAAGTATCTCAACTTAAAGAAAATTCTTCATCATACTCTTTGGCCATAAATTCCCAAGAATAAGAACTGATTCTTTTAACCGTTTCACCAGATAGCTCTTCAGGATTCAAAATAAGATCCTTCAATGCCTCATAAAAATCATTATCTCCATCAAAGAAAAATTCTTCTGAAAAATGCTCTGGATAGGCCAGACGGTTAGGTAGTAAGGGTCTAACTCCCGCGGCCACTGCCTCTATGACAGAGATTCCAAAGAAGTCCTGATTTGAAGTTACCGGTAGGATAGAAGCTTCATGAACTATTCGTTCGTAGTCTTCTCTTTTTTGAAAACCCCAATACTTAATCTTTTCTTTAAGCTTTTCTCTCGCAATCTCAAAGATCTTTGGGGCCGTTCTAAAACTCTCTCCTAGAATGGCTAATTCAAAGTCGACACCTTCCCTGTCCAATTTAAAAAGTGTCTCAAAAAAGAGTTCTGGATTCTTGTCATACTCCCAGCG
The DNA here is from genome assembly GCA_024686135.1 of Halobacteriovorax sp. GTDB lineage: Bacteria > Bdellovibrionota > Bacteriovoracia > Bacteriovoracales > Bacteriovoracaceae. The sequence continues at coordinate 33,087 of JAIBDQ010000012.1, forward strand.
ATGATTCCACAAGAGAAGTGGAGGATTTTGTCTCTTTTCGACTTCGACTTTCTTTAGATAATCCATTCCTAAAGAAAGAACCTTAGATTTTGATTCGATTTCTTTAACCCATTCTCTATTAGCAAAGTCTGGCATTTTTTTTAGTAAATTTAGGGAACCTTCAAGAAAAGTACTCCTATTATATTCAGAATTAAAGAACACCTTATCAGCAACAAGCGAGGACTTCATATTAATAAAACTAAAATGCTCATTTCTCTTACCATCTTGATAATCTGATTGAGGATAAGCAAATTGATTTTCATGGAAGTAGAGATACATTGGAGTTTGTAAAAACTTAGTAGATAGTAACGATTTGAATAAAGGAAGATCAATCATTCCAGAGATCAAAAAGAGATCAGGAACTTCAGATTCTTCCATTACTTTTTTGGCAAGCGTAATAGCCCCCCCATGCATACGCCATTTCCAATGTCTAGCCGGAAGACCAATAACTTCGATTTTATTAAAGCTATGTCTCTGATAACCTTCAATCCAATGCTTGTGAGAAAATCCTAAATAAGGTTCAACATAACAGATTTTCAACTTTGCAACCTATCCCATTCAAGCAAGGCCATAGGAATGGGAAGCTTTTCCCAAAAAAGTTTCTTTTCTTTAATCATCTCTTTATTAATAAGTTCCTCTTCTTCACTTTCTCTTCTCTTTAATAGCTCTAGGTCGCTTTTACAATTCTCTCCATCTTTTACCCCAGGGGAGATGGCATTAAACGCAAGGCAACCATACGGCTTTACTTCAGGAGGTAGAGGACAACCAAGAGATTCATGCTTAAAAAAAGGGCATGTATAACTTCTTCTAAAACTTGTATTACGTCCCGTTGATATTTCTTTATCGAGCCTGAACTCTAAAATATTATCCTTAAGTCTTTGAACCAAGGCTTCATTCCAAAGTAGGTTTGAACTTAGGTATTCATAAAGATCTTTAGTTTCAACAGGAGTCATTTGCATAGAGTTAGACTGGTAAGTGCAACACTTACCAGTACAATCTCGACACGTTATATTTTGATCCTCGAGATTTTGCATGTCCTCGAGTAATAGACTTCTTCGACTCATTTAAACTAAATAGGACGAATCTCCTTAAAGTTCAAGTTCCTATTGCTCTAACCTTTTAGAACTCCATAAGGATCAGCCGCTTTTTCAATAAGATAGAGAGCAGGTAGGATATTTGCCCTAAAAGTCGGCTCAATCACCTTTGCCCCAGGATAGAATCCTCCGCTCCATCTAGATTTTGGAGTAAGTTCGAAAGTAAAACAAAAGATTCCATGCTCACCATAGGCCCAGTCACAGGTATCTCCCGTGGCAACATAAAGTCCACTGGCCTGCATTGGTTTGTATTTGTTCCATTTTGACATGGTTTGGGCCATTGTCTCAAAAACTCTTCCATCTTTCCCTGATACTCCTGTCTTCTTTCCACCCCAAGGGTAGAGGATCAACTCAGAAAAGGTATGAAAGCTAAGGATTATTCTAATATTTGCATGCTCTTCGACAAATTTTTTAACAGCAATTGTTTCAGGCTCACTAAATGGCTTTGGACCCATATAAACATCGCTGGTTTCTCTTCTAGACGATCCACCTGTTCCCCATCCAAACGAGTAATTACGATTTAAATCGACACCAAAGCTTCCACTTGAGTTTGGCACCCGATTTTTTCTCCACATCTTGTACTTTCTTCCTTTAATGTCATGCATAGCTCCGTCTGGATTTAACATAGGAACAAAGTAGATATCCCTCGTATTTACTAATTTGGTTATCCTTTCGTCTTTTCCATAATTTTCAAGAATGAATTTAAGTAAAAGAAGTGGAACTTCTGTTGAGAGATGCTCTCTTGCGTGGTGTGCTCCAACGAAAAAGATCCCTGGAACAAAGGCCTTTGAATTAAAATTGGCTTCTCCAGTTATTCGAATACCTTTTAATTGTCTTCCTTCCACTGAAGTACCAAGCTGAAAGATTGAAGAGATCTTTGGAAAATTCCTGGTAAGCTCATCAAGTGCATCCATGGTTTCTTTGTAGGTATGAAATTTTTCATCCTTTTGCGGAAACTCAATCTCATCACCATTCTTAGTGCTAGGGATTTTATAGATATGAGTCTCTTTAATTAGATGACCCATCTTTTTCTTAAGAACTTCAAAGTCATCATCATTAACGACTGCATATACAGAATCCTCAACAACCTGATCGATATGTATTATGTTCGCAATTTTAGACCTTTGCTCTGAGTTCTCTACCTTTAGGTGGACAAAATGCATCGTTCCTGAGAATTTGGCAAAAAGGTTGTGGGAAAAGAAAAGGGCGACAAGTATCGCAAGTGCTGTTGTTTTCATTGAAGATCCTGGGTTGGCCTTACTGGCCGTTTAAAATTCCTTTTTTGGACTACTCAATCTTTTCAATCAAATAAGGTAAGATCAAAGGCTATGGAAGAAAGTAACGAATTGTTAGTTGATAAAGCAGCTCAGCTAAAGCCAGAAGATATTCAAATCATGTATCAAGATGAGAATATTGTCATAGTCGATAAACCTAGTTGGTTAATAGTCCATCCTTTCAAGAGATTTCATCATGAGAGAACTAATCTAATGAAACTCGTTAGGGATAGACTTGATCAATATGTCTACCCCATCCATCGACTAGATAGACAAGTATCAGGACCAATAATTTTCGGACTAAGCTCAAACGCGGCCAAAGAAATTCAATCAACCTGGCATGGAGATCAAACAAAAAAAGAGTACCTCACCCTATGTAAAGGAAAGCTAGAGGGAAATGGCCAATTCAATTTTCCTCTGAGAGATGGGAAGTTTAAGAAAAAATCTCTGACACTCTATAGAGTCATGGACCATTTAGATGACTCTAGTCTTGTTCGAGTAGAAATAAAAACAGGAAGAAGACACCAGATCAGAAGGCATTTTTCTCGTCGAATGCATCATATTATTGGAGATCGAAGATATGGTCATAAAGATTTAAACGATCAGTACTTAAACGATTTTGGGTTAGAGAGAATCTTTCTTCATTCTTATAAGCTACGTGTACCTAACCCTTGGACTATGAAAATGGTGGAAGTCACCAGTCCACTCCCTCCTGAGTTAAGATCCGTTCTCGAGAAAAAAGGCATGGCTCAATCTATCCTTTCCGAGATATAATAGTTTTATGATTGAATATGTGATTGCGAATAACCCTGACGATAGAATTCTTCAAAAAGCTGCGGACCAACTTTCCACTGGTAACCTAGTTATCTTGCCGACCGACACGAACTGGATAGTTGTTGCTGACCCATTTTCAAAAAAAGGGGTTGAGAATCTTTACAGCTTCAAGGGAGAGGATAGAAGTCATCACTTCAGTTTGCTTTGCGACACCATAAAAAGGGCCAGCGAGTCTGCTTTTATTGATGATAATGCCTATAAGATTCTTCGTAACAAAATCCCAGGCCCCTTTACATTTATCTTTGAATCAAGAAAAGTAATGATTAAGGCACTAAAGGCGACTAAAGCTGACCATCAAATCGGCGTCCGTTTTAGCCCAAGCCAACTTGTAATGAAGCTTATCGAATTCTATGAGAGGCCACTAGTCTCTACAAATATTCCAAAGGAAAAGATTGAAGTGTCAGAAGGAGAGGACCTTTATGGTTTTCAAATTGAAGAAGCTCTTGGTCATATGGCCTTAATCTTAGATCCCGGGGAATTAGAATTTCTTGGTCAAAGCACTATAATAGATTTTTCCTCCGGGGTAATGGAACTAGTAAGAGAAGGTGCCGGCGATCCTTCACTCTTCGGTTTATAAGTTAAGCGATACACAAGGTTTTCAACTCATTGATAATCGTAAAAATTCTAATTTCTGGAACACAAAGTCTATTTGAAATTTTCTCATCTGCTATTCCAGAGTATTTTAATTCTAAAATCGCAAAAGCTAGCCATTGACTTCTATCTTCAATATTTCTGATAATAACTAAAGAATTACTAACCTCTTCGACCAAATCTTGGTACTCAAGATCTTGTGACTCAAGAAGCTTTAACCCACTTAACTTTTCAAAAATATACTCCATTGCCTCCAAGCTAGGCTTTTTTCTCTTAAAGTAGATATCAGAGAGGGCAAGATAAGAAATATCGAGGAGATCGGCGAGATCAAAAAGCGATAACTCCACCCCTCTCTCGGTTTGAGTTCTTAAGGTTTCAGATAACAAGAATGTAAATCTTTTTAGTGTTTTCATACACAAAGTGTATAAAAAAAGACTTATTGAATTTAGGGAGATATTTGAAACGTATTTGTCACAGTAAAACATGACAAATACGCCTATATAAAGATGCTTACTTATCTATCGTACTACCTTCATCAGATTCTTTTTTACTAGGATCGCCCTTACTACAAGGCTTGGATACGGAATATCCATTTAAAGAAGTACCATCCTCTTCAACGATCTTATGACAGTATTTAGTGGCATACTTCTTCCAAGCTGGCTTAGTCATCTTACAGTCTTTATCAAATTCTTTGAATATAGTCTTAACGTTCTTACAGGTGAATAGAACAGCTCTATAGGCCATTTTTTTCTTATCTACCACAATATCGCTAGGTTTTTTAAAGTCTTTCTTTTTCTTATTCTTTATTTTTTCTACTAGAATTTTTTTAATCCCACATTTCTTTTTATCTGAAGTACATTTATTTTTACA
>JAIBDQ010000228.1 GCA_024686135.1 Halobacteriovorax sp.
AACTTCTTTCAAAAACCCACCATTATTTAAACGCTGAACTTCGGTCATAAGCTGCTCAAGCTTTTCCTTCTTCGCCTTCGGAGAAAGATCACTCTTCACAATGGCTTCAGTCTCCCCTTGAATTTCAGAAAGACGATTTTCAACCTCTTTATCGGCCCACTTATAAACTTCATTCTTATAAGCCGCCACACCTTCAAAAGCATCGTTTCCTGAATAAGAAAACATCTGCCCATTCGGAAGCTCTAGTTTAGAAAGATACTCCTTAAATTTAAAATCAAGAGCAATCCCTTCAGCCGGATTTGTTCCTTCTGCTTTTAGTTTTTCAATCCTCTTAGCAACCGATTCCATCCCTTGGACTTTAGTTATAGCAAGTTCGACCTTGGCTTCTGCCACAGAAACCGAAAAGCCTTTATCAAACATATCTTTAGGATCAATACTTCTAACAACTAAATCAAAAAGTTCAGACTCTTTGGCTTCATAACCTTCAGGGAACTGAAAACAATCAAGTTCTTCTGAAATTTTAATTAACTCTTTATTATTATCTCCAGCTTCACTGACTGTTCCTTTTACTTTATCCATTTTTCCAGAGTCCACAAGAACTTTAGCCATAGCAAGGTTTTGAGAGCTATCCATTTTACAAATTTCTCTTATCTTGATCTTCAAGCTTTCACAATTTGCCCCATGTTTCTCTTCGTATTTTAGGCGCAGTTCTTTCAAACTTGCAAAAGGTTTTTCTTTAGCTAGGGTCGCCAAATTTAAAAACGATTCTCTCTGCTTTTTACGATCCGCCTCAGTAAAACTTGTAATTCCTGGGAATAACCACTTTAAGTCGGGGTGCATAGCTAAGGTCATTCTCTTTTTTAGTTCCTCTCCGATTTTTCCTGAGTTGAAAGAAAAGAAATCTATACCACCTTTGAAGTTCGCAGTTAACGCAGACTCAGGGTTCTCAGAGCGCAGAACACTTTTAAATTCCTCTAAATACTTATCAAGCATTCCAATTCTTTTTTGGTAACTCGATGAGTTCAGCCCAAACAATTCTTCAGTTGATTCTAATCCTGCTTCAATAGAGAACCTTTTTACATCAGTTGATTTTTGTCCCATAGGATATCCAGAGACAGACTCAAAGACTTCCCCTTCCCAATTTTTAGAGAATTTCTCTAGTTTATCAAACATCAGATCAATATCTTCTGACTCAAAGAGTTTTGCCCCGGTACCACTAAACTCGAGTGCTTTGGAGTGCCGCTTCGCCTGCTGATGAATTTTATTAATGGCTTTGTGGCAATTCTCTTTTTCCATCGTTTCACGAACTTCTACGACACAGGCCTGCCCACCCCTTACTGAAGCTTTAAACAAATCTTTAGCAAAGTTCCCCCAAGCCCTTGAACTTAAGGGCTCTTTTAAAGTCTCAAGCTTTTGACTAAACTCTGTTGGGTTCGAACAAAAACCATTTCCCATTTTGTCTTGGCAAAAACATTTTAGGGAGCGAGACTCTCCTCGCTTACGGTCAAACACCATAAAGTCAGAATCACTAATCTTTCCCTTTCTTAAGTTTAAATCAAGGTATTTACACTGCGATTTACCTAAAGCGCCGCTTAGCTTTTGAAGCATTTTTAAACTTGCGGGAGTTTCATCCTTGGAGCAATTAAACAAAGAGAGCTCTCCTTGAGAACTGTTTTGCTTACAGACTTTATCGTAGTCCTCCCCAAAAGCTGGAAGACAGAAGCCCATTGTAATTGCTGCCATAATGAGAATTCGCATACTTACTTATCGCCCTTTATTTAGCGTACTTAAGCCATTTTCTGCCTATTTTTTAGTCATTGTTAGACTCCTAACACCCTCTTTATAGGGGGTAAGTCCCTTTCCCCCCTGTTTAAAGGGCTCATCAGCATCGGTAAACACCAATTTCTTGGCATCGAACCTGCAACTATTAAAAGAAAAACTGCATTTTTGGGGAGAAATTGCCATGAAGACCTTAGTTCTACTTATTTCACTACTAACTACTCAAGCATATGCTGGTGCGGACTGCGAAGGCGTCTGCGGTATTGAAATCGCTAAAGAGCTAAATTCACCTCTTCTTCAAGCACTTTCAAACATCACTCGTTTTTCCGGCTCTGGGTATCCTGAAACTATGGCAAATGATCCACGTAAAGTTCGTGGTGCTTCTTCACCTAAGTGGCTTGCGGCTGTAGGGAAACTTATTTCAAATACTTCAGCTACCACAAAAGAGCAGTGCTCACTAACAATTGTAGCGGACGCTCCTGGGAAGGACGGAATAATTGCTATAACAGCCGGTCACTGCGTTGATCATTGGGCCTCAGTGGACGGAGGCTTTCAGGTAGGTCACAACGAAACAACCTTTACCACTAACTCTGGTAAAACGATTAAGCGTTCCATAACCGAAGTTCTAAAAGCTGAAACTCACCAAGGTGATTACGCCATTGTTAAACTTAATGCTTCTATTAAAAACACAGATATCAAGCCGCTTCTTAACGCTCCTTACGACTACCATGATCTTCTAGATGAAGAGATGTTCGGAGAAAAGTTTAAGCCTTACGCAACAATGGCTGGTCATTCTGCCGATAAAGATAAAGGACAAAAGGGAAAAGTTCTTACTTATCATGAAGACTGTAGACTAAATGGTGGTGCCTCAGGAAAGAAAAAAGGCTACTGCACTTCCTATCAAGGCGCATCTGGTGGTGCCGTTGCTGTAACCGTTGCTCTTGGAGATATGGCTGATGAAACGTGGCAAGAAGGAGAGCAGACTTACTTCGTTGGTTCAATTGTTGGAGGTAGGCAAGGTGATGATAACTCAAAGACTTTATTTACTGAAACAACTCACTACACTCGTACTCTAGATAAAATTCTTGCTGACCACTAAGAACTAATAGAAGTTGAAGGGTTGATTAACTTCTATTTTCCCCACGATGCTCGGGGGAAACTTAAGAGAGAGAGCCACCTTTTCTACACAGCTTAAAATATTTTTATTAAGTCTTCCGCTTTGAACCTTTGCATTTGCTGAAGTGACTTTTCCCGATTCTTCGATCATAAAGTTTAGCTTGGCCACGCCTTTATCAATATTTTGACGTCCCTCTTGCTCGAGGCAGGACTTCACTAGTGGGGTCATCTCAGTAAGCTTCTCTTTAATAAGACGATTTTTATTATCTTCAGATATAAAGTCGGGAGTTGTTGAGCAGCCCATGAGAAAAAGGGCCGTCATAAGTATTAAACTATTCTTCGTCTTCATCTGCAGTCCCTGCCAAAAGTGGATCAATATAATTATCGGGAGCAGATTCCGTTGAAACGGCGCCAGTAGCCTCGCTCATTTTAGCCTTAGCCGCCTCTAGTGATTCGTTACATTTGTTATAACCGGCAGTATCTCCCCTTGCCATCTTCATCTCTCCGGCTTCGGTGAAACATCTTTTGGCTCCAGGGTACATTTTTTGATCGAATTTGATTTTGCCAAGTCCCATAAGCGCAAATTCTTTTAGCTTATCAAAAGCCTCGTCTCGGGGCTGCTTTTCATCAGCCTTTTCAATCAGGCTATTAAAGACTTTTTCTGCTTCGGCGTACTTTTTCATATAAACATGAGTCATACCAAGTCTTAGTCTAAGATCAGTGGCCTGCTTCATCATTTCGTTTTCTTTAAAAAGCGCGATGGCCTCGGTAAGTAGGTTTTCACTATTTTCAAGATTACCAATCACCCGAGAAAAGAGACCCGCTTTTGCTAGAATCACAGCCTTTTTTGCGTCCTCTTCGGTCTTTTGACTTTGTTCAAGAAGTTTAAGAATCCCTAGCTTCATCTCATC
>JAIBDQ010000025.1 GCA_024686135.1 Halobacteriovorax sp.
GTTCCAAGCTCTCCCTGCATCTCCCACATAAGGTCGCTAAGCTCAAATCTTGTATGAACCTTATCTAATAAGGGGAGGTATCTTTTGTAGACTTGTTGCCAATTAATCTTTGACATATTTTTTGTCCAAAAATGTTCTCTTTGTAGTATCCATGCCTCTTTATACATTTGAAGCCATTCATTTTTGGGGTCGACACGGGTTTTAATTCTTTTTAAGTCGATAAAACCATCTTTTCTATTGTAACCATCTTCTTCAGTAGGCCTTTGATCTGTTTTTATTATTCGAAGGTCATCACCTTCATCGTACATCATGTATTTTTTGCAACGTGAAGTACGCATGGTCCAAACGCCGCTATCGATATGAAATGGTTTTCTAACTTTAAAGTCATAGCCTCCTAGTTCATGACCAGGATCTCCACCCCAACTGTCTCCGTGAGGATCAATTCCTTTTACTGGCTCTTTAAGCCAATAGATTTTATCTTTAACTACCGTCACATGGCGGTAGCCACCAAGGGGAATGGGAAGGGGGACAATTCGATTATCAATGCCTTCAAAATCGATTTCTACTTTTAATTTTTCTTCTTCTTCTTTTTTCTTCTTTTCTTTCTCTAGCTCCGCTTTTGTTTTTTTCTTCTTTGGTTTTTCTTCTTTTTTCTCTTCTTCCTCATCATCAGAACCTGAGTCCTCTGACTCAAAGTCGAGATGAAGGTCTAATGGGCTAATACCATCTTTTTTCAAGACCACAGCATAGATCCTAGAGGAGAAGGGAAAACCTAGATCAAAATGAGTCTCATTATAAACTGGGTGAAATCCACGATTACCTACAAAGTATAAATACTCACCAGTCGGGTCAAAGTGAGGGGAGCCATCATAAGAAATTGGGGTGATAAGCATTTGTGACTTTTTTGTTTTCGTGTCGTAAACCTTAATACCCGTTTTTTCAAAACCGATCTTGCACTCATAAGCGAGGAAGCGTCCATCCGGTGACCAGTTTAGGCCCGAGAAGAAAAACTTCTTATTTGATTCTATTTTGGAAACACTTCCGGCCTTAGTTACGATAAATAATTCACAGCGGTTATTAGCGATGGCAACTTTTTTTCCATCAGGTGAGGCCACGGTCTGATAAATTTTCCCCCAGTCCGTTTTTCCACCAAGCTTCTTTTTCTCAAGGGAATCCATATCAAAGAGAAAGACTTCTTCCTCTCCCTCTGGTTCCATCCCAACCGCTAGAAGATGTAGCTCATCTTCTTTTTCATCATAAATATAGGAAGGTTTTTTATAACGAACTCCCTCATCACCAAGTCTCATTGGTGCTCCACTCCAAGGGGGCATAGAGAATATTTGACCTCTAACAATACAAGTAAGTTCCTCTGCATCTTCTGCTAGTACATAATCGTGAAGGTCTTCCACCGCCGATACAGCTCTTGGAATACTTTGATCAAATGAACTAGGTACATTGATAATAAGTTTTTCACCATTACCTTTACCTAGATCTTTTTTCCAAAGCTCAGCTCCGCATTGATATACCAGCTCTTCACCATCAATGCTAAAAGAGCGGACATAGAACTCTTCCTGATCAGTATGTCTTTTTATTCCTTTTCCATTCTCATCACAGCTATAAATATTTCCAACACCTTGATGATCAGAAATAAAATAGATTCTTTTTCCCGACCATTCAGGATTACAGATATTTGTTTTTAAATTAGTAAGGATTTGCTTAAAGTTATTTTTTCCAGATTTATCAACCCAAAGAGTTCCCGCTGTTCCGCCTCTATATCTTTTCCATCTGGCAGGATTCCCAAGGTTTCTTCCGAGCACTCTTAGTTTTCCGGGACCATCTTTAAGTTCTGAAGCATGACCAAGGCCCAACTCTTTAGTTACTTTAGTTTTGGTATTGATTTCAAAAAGAACTCTTTCTCGTAAACTAAAAGTACCGTGACTTGATTGAAAGATTATCTTATCGTTTGAAGTCCAGCCTGAAATTAGGACGTCTCCGTGATAGGTCATTCTTTCCGGGATCCCACCAAGATCTGAAATAATATAGAGGTCTCTTTGACCAGAGACACTACTCGTGTAGGCGATTCTTTTTCCATCGGGAGAAAAGTGAGGATCATTTGCGATACCTTTTCCTGAGGTTAATCTAACGGCCGTCTTACAGTCGTTTGGTAATTTCCAAAGATCGTCGTCAGTAGCAAAACAGATTTGGCCATTTGAGAGAGTAGGGTATTTAAGATAAGCGTTATTTTCCATAGGGATCCTTTAAATAATTTTGTTCTATTTTATGGACAGATTTTGGGGTTGCAACCTTAATCGCTATAAAGATGTGATTGACAAGTCTAGTCATATGAGAGAATTAAGTTTCATGCTATATTTTGACCATGCTGCCTCTTCTCCATTGTGCCCTGAAGCACTAAAAACCCTTCAAATCTCTATGGAGAAGGATTTTTATAATCCTTCTGCCGCCCATAAATGGGGGAGGGATCTTAATAAAAAAACCCAGGAAATTCGGGATAAGTTTAAGCTGGCCCTCAAGGCCTCGAAAGACTCTCGGTTTATTTTTACCTCGTCTGCAAGTGAATCAAATAATGCACTCGTGAAAGGTTTGGGTCTATCAAGTGGTGATTCTCTTTATGTTTCTTTTGGTGATCACGCCAGTTTAGTTAAGCCAGCTTTTGCGCTTAAAGATCAAGTTAAATCAGTTTTAGAACTTCCTCTTGATGAAGTAGGTGTACCAAGTTGCTCCCTTCTCCCAGAAAATATTAATAAAGATATTAAGCTCGTTTTAGTAAGTACGGTTAATTCACAAAGTGGCGGGCTTCTGGATATAAAAAAATTTGCATCGGAGTTAAAAGAAAAAGCTCCGTGGGTTCATTTACATTTAGATGCTGTTCAGTCTTTTGGAAAATTTGAGATTGATTTAAGTTCCGGTCATATCGATAGCATGACTGTCTCGGCCCACAAGATGGGGGGGCCTAAAGGTGTTGGAGCTCTTTGGCTAAAAAAAGGCCTTACTCTTAATCCGCTTTTACATGGGGGAAATCAAGAGGTTGATTTTAGATCTTCGACGATTGCCTATCCTTTGATTGCTAGTTTTTATGCGGCCTTTGAGGTTGCTCAGAAAAATCTTCAAAGAGATTATGAAAAGGTAAGTAGCTTAAGAAATATACTTGTAAATTCATTAAAAGAAATCTCAGAGGATCTAGAGTTTCCTTTTAACCCTGAAGATTGTTCCCCTTATATTATTTCGATGATGTGGAAGGGAATTAGTTCAGATATTGTTTTAAGAACTCTTGAGCAAAAAGAGGTGGCCATAGCTAGTACCTCTGCTTGCAGCTCAAAAATAAAAGGGGAGAACCCCACGATGAAGGCCTTAGGTCTTCCCACTTCTGTACATAAGTTTGTTCTTAGAATTTCTCTTGGGAAAATGAGTACAGAAAAAGAGGTCGATGCTTTTATTTCAATTTTTAAAGAGGTTTATAGTGAACTTCAAATGTTTGTGAAGAGGTAGTTTTGGCTAAAAATTCAATATTAATTAATGTAGATGAACTTTGGCTAAAAGGGGGGAATCGCCCTCGTCTTATGAAAGTTTTAAAAGACCATGTTAAAGATGTTTTTAAGGCCTACAATACCTCCTCAAAATTTGAAAATTCTAACCAGCGTTTTCTCGTCACTATCAACGATGAATTAACTGAAGAGGTTATGAGTGCTCTAAAAAAGGTACCTGGCATCTATTCAATCATTCCCGCAGCTCTTATGGAAAAAGATAATGAGCTTAGTGCTATATGGCCTGCGGTTGACCGAGAGGTTGAATCTTGGGGGGAGGATTTTACAACCTTTAAAGTTGAAGGGCATCGAACGGATAAACAGTTTCCAAAAAATAGCATGGAAATTGAAAGGCTTGTGGGAGCCTACGTTCTTAAAAAGTATGATGGAAAACTAAAGGTCGATGTGCATAGACCAGAGCATAGACTTGATATAAAAATTTTAAGAGATGAAATTGCTGTCTCTTCAAGAAAAGAACTTGCCATAGGTGGTCTTCCTTGGGGAACAAGTGGGCATCTGATCACCATGCTATCTGGCGGCTTTGATTCTCCCGTAGCTTCCTATTTGATGTCGAAAAGAGGCTGTAAACAAAGTTTTATTTTCTTTTACGCATATCCGTTTGTAGGGGACGAAGTAAAAGATAAAATCTTTGAGCTAACAAAAGTTTTAGGTCAGTACCAGGCCTTTAGTAAGCTTTATATTGTTCCATTTGGAGAAGTGCAGAAAAAAGTTTCTGGAATTTGTGAAGAAAAATACCGCACAATTCTCTTTAGAAAAATGATGGTGGAAACTTCAAATCTTCTAGCTGATAGAGTTAGGGCCCAGGCCATATTGACGGGAGATGCACTCGGCCAAGTTTCGAGTCAAACCATTGGTAATATTAGCTTGATTGATGATGCTTCAAAGCGTCCAATTTTTAGACCACTTATGGGAATGAATAAAAGAGATATTATTAAATTATCCGAGGAAATTGGTACCCACGATATTTCTACTATTCCCCACGATGACGCTTGTAGTTTATTCGCACCAAAGAACCCTGTTATAAAGCCTGACAAGAAATATTGGCATCGATTTGAAGAGGAGAATGACCTAACGCCCATTCTGACCGAGGCTTTGGACCAGGTAGAGGTTTATCAGGTTAATGTTCGCGGTGAGTTGACCAAAGCCTGACAAAATACTACCAGAAAATCACAAGTACCTATTAATTCACCCTTTTGTAGGTTCCGTAGAGGTATTACAATAGAGAGGTTCTCTAAATTGGAGAACGGTTACCCCTTTGGAGAAACGCATGAAATTAACCAGCCTAATTTTAGTAAACCTACTCTTTCTAAGCACTGCCTTTGCTTCTGGAAAAGCGAACGTCAAAGTAGATAAACGAGAGCGCTTGATTGGAAATATTGTAAAGAATGCACTGGAAACATATCATTACAAAGATTTAAAGATCGATGACAAGCTTTCTAAAAAAGCATTTAAAGAATTTTTGAAGAAACTAGATTACTCAAAACAGTTCCTTTTAAAATCAGATGTTAAAGAGCTTAAAAAACATCACCTAGATCTTGATGATGAAATGATTTCTGGAAATCATATTCTTTTAAATAAGTCCGTTAAGATTATCCAAAAGAGAATTAAAGATGCAGATAAGCTAAGAAAGAAACATTTTAAAGGGCAGTTTACTTTTACGGCGAATGAAGAACTTGAGTACGATCCTGAAAAGCGTGATTGGATGACAAGTCAAAAGGAGTTTGATGACTATTGGAGAAAAATCTATAAGCAACAAGTCTTAAGTCGTTATTCTCAATATCTCGAGACCAAACGTGATGCCAATGACCCGAAGAAGATTGCTGAAAAGAAAAAGGCTGAAGAAGAAGCAGCGAAAATAAGCGGAAAGAAAAAGAAAAAGAAAAAATCTACAGAGAAGCCTATTGAAAAAATGACGGATAAAGAGCTTCGCGCCAAGGCCCATGCTACCGTTGACAAGAAATACAAAAGATACTTCGCAAGGATTCTAAAAGAAGATAGAAATGATCACTTAGAAAAGTTCTTCAATGCCATAACGGTTGTTTATGACCCTCATACGAATTATCTTCCACCAAAAAGAAAAGAAGATTTTGATATTGATATTTCAGGTCAGTTAGAAGGGATCGGTGCCGTACTTCAGGAAGACGGACCTTATATTAAAGTCGTAAAGATTGTTCCGGGTGGAGCAGCTTGGAGACAAAAAGGTCTTGAAGTAGACGATATCATTCTTGGTGTAGCTCAAGGTGACGGCGAGGTTGTTGATCTTGTTGATATGAGGGTTGACGACGCTGTTAGGTATATTAGAGGAAAGAAAGGAACTGAAGTTCGTCTTTCTGTTAAAAAGCCAGACACAACATTAAAAGTGATTCCAATCATAAGAGATAAAGTTGAAATCGGAGCTTCATATGCTAAGGGCTCAGTGATTAAGCATAAGGATTTAGATTTTAAAGTTGGCTATATTCACCTTCCAAAATTTTACAGAGACTTTGGAAGCAGCGATAAAGATAGAAACTGTACAGAAGATGTTAGAAAAGAGCTTATTCGTCTTAAAAAATCCAAAGTAGATGCTGTTATTTTAGACTTAAGAAATAATGGTGGTGGAGCCCTTGAAGATGCCAGAAAAATGTCAGGTCTTTTTATTAAGACGGGTCCCATCGTTCAAATTAAGAATCATACGGGATCAATTGATACTCTTAAAGATGATGATCCAGAAGTTGAATACGGAGGACCACTTGTTGTTCTAACCAACCGCTTTAGTGCTTCAGCTTCTGAAATTTTAGCTGGTGCCATGCAAGACTATGGCAGGGCCGTTATTGTTGGCGGCGAGTATAGTCATGGGAAAGGGACAGTTCAGGCAGTATTAGACCTTAACCGTGGACCACTAGTCGCAATGTTTGGAAAAAGCATGGGCGCCTTAAAAGTTACTATTCAGAAATTCTATAGAGTCACTGGAGCATCAACTCAATTTAAAGGTGTGACTCCTGATATTTTTCTCCCAGATCCAATGGCCTATTCAAAGTCTCGTGAACAAGACCTTGATAACGCGCTTCCTTGGGACCAAGTCGCTCCTAAAAAATTCACTCCTTGGAAAAAGGATTTTAATCTTCCTCTTCTAAAGAAAAGAAGCGCTAAAAGAGTGAAGAACGATAAGAGATTTAAAAAGATCAACGAAAGTGTGGCCTATTACTCAAAAAGAAGAGAAGACACAAAAGTAACCCTGAATCTAAAAGAGCTGCAAAAAGAAGATGAAGAAAGCGAGAAGATTATGGAAAAGCTTAAGCTTGATGATAGAAATGAGAAAATTCTCGTTTCAGAGTTTGAAGCTTCTCTTAAGGCCCATCAAAAAGTACTAAAAGGTGAAGAGGCTCAGTGGAAAAAAGACTTTGAGCAAAGAAAAGAAGAGTGGATAAAAGGTCTTCAAATGGACCCAGGTCTTGAAGAAAGCTTATATATTATTGATGATATGTTAAGAGCGAAGGCCGGTAAGAAATTAAGTATGGTAAAATAAACGTATGAAAGATTTAAAAGATTTGATTGATAATTCTGATATGCAGGCAGTTCTCGATAAACTAGAGAACCTTGAAGATGAGCAGCTGGCCACGGAACTCTTAAGGGAGTTTAACGATAGAAGTGCTATACTAGGAAAGCTAATCATGAATCTCGATAAAGAATTAACAGATGAAGAGTGGAAAAGCAGATGTGATGAAGCTAAGAAGTCTGTAGATGAGACGCTACAGAAGATAAAGGATTTATAATGTCTGATGAGCAAGAAAAAGATGAGACGGAGTGGAACTTTGAAGTTGATGGTGTAAAAACTGAAACTGAAAATGTTGAACGAAAGGCCAGAAAAGAAAGACTTGCTCAAAAGCTAGGACAAAAAGAAGAAAAAAGGGATGCTGAAAAAGATCTTCTTGGGGCCCAAAAATCAAAGAAAATTGCGCTTAGCGCAGCACCTTCAGCATCACGAAAGTCGCGCTCTAGAGTTGCAGAAGAAATGCGCAAGGCTGATATCCCCGATTTTAGCGATCTTATGGCAAGTCCCATTAAACGAATCATCGCCGGTACTATTGATGCCGCTATCTTTTTAGGGCTTGTTTATTTAGCCAATACTTTTTGGCCAATTATCGAAGAAAAGACGCTTATTTACTTAAGAGAAAACTCGATCAACCAACCACTAGAGCCAGCCACTTTTAAAAATCTAGTCATGGGAGTTATCGCGGTTCTTACTTACTATGTGGTTATCGCATTACCAGTTTGCTTTACCAACCAAAGTTGGGGAAAATCCTTTATTGGTCTTTCAGTTCAGTCGGCAGATGAGGAAAAGGAACTCGGCTTCTTTGGGGTTATATTTCGCGAATTTATTGCTAAACCCATTTCTTTGGCCATCGTCTTTGGTCCATTCTTAATGTTCTTTAACGACGAAAAAAGAGGCCTTCACGATATGGTTTCTGGCACTGTTGTTATGGACGATAAGGTCGAAGCTGATTCTAAAAAGTAATTATTCTTAAAAAAATCAATCAACAATAAGCGCCTGCATAAAGTCGGATTCGGAAGCCACTGCACCTAGAGCCGTTTCTTTAGAGATCCGGCCATCTTGATATAGCTCCATTATGCATTGGTCGAATGATTGAGAACCGTTTCCGCCTTTGCCGCGACCTTCGCGGATAATTTGCTGAATACGGTTGATACTCTCTTCGCCTTTAATACATTCTTTTATACCAGGGCTTGTGACCATAATTTCTTGTGCGATCTCAACACCAGTATTATCTGCATTTTTAAGCATACGTTGGCTAATAGTGGCGTATAGGTTTTCGGCCAAACGTTTTCTGACTTCGTCCTGCTCTTCTGGAGGGAACATGGAGATAAGTCGGCCGACACTTGTGATGGCATCGGTGGTGTGAACTGTGGAAAAAACAATATGACCTGTTTCCGCAGCCTTTAGGGCAATTTGAACGGTTTCAGGGTCTCGCATCTCGCCAATAAGAATCACATCCGGATCTTGTCTCAGGGCTCCCCGAAGAGCACTGGCAAAGTCTTTGGTGTCTTTTCCAATTTCACGCTGGCTGAGGCGAGCGGTTTTTTGTGGATGCAGGTATTCCACAGGGTCTTCAATAGTGACAATATGGCAGGGACGATTTTCATTAATATAATCAATCATTGCCGCAAGGGTTGTTGATTTACCTGAACCAGTTGCACCCGTAACAAGAACAAGACCTCTTTGTTGACCAGCAATATGCTTTAAAACTTTTGGAAGACCAAGGGATTCAAGGGTAGGAATATTTTCTTTAACGATACGAAGTATTAATCCAATTTTTCTATTAAATCTGAAAAAGTTATATCGAATACGACATAGCCCTGGAATGGCAAAGCCTCCATCGTGTTCTGTTAAGGTTCCAAGTTTATCGAGGAGGTCCTTTCGGTGAAGAATGATTTTAGAGACCTCTTTCATATCCTCCGCATTTAGGACATTTGTTTTAACAGGAACTAAGTCGCCGCGAATTCTAAGGCAGGGAACTTCACCGGAGCGAATATGGATATCGCTGGCTCCATGTTGAACGGCAAGCTGAATTAAGTTAATTAAGTGGTTTTTTGAAAAGGGCATCCGTGTCCTCGATCTTTATAATATTATTTTATTTTAACACTTTTTAAGGCCATGAAGGCATTCTTTATACGATGTTGACGCACCCAGCGTTCAGTTAAGCAGCTATAGCCACCTTGTCCCCATCCTTCGCCCCAACTATTAGCAGCGAGAAAACAAAGTTTTCCTTCACCTCGGTTTTGAAGCTCAGGAGGCAGCTTAATAAATCCAATAAGAAGAATGGCATGTCCACCGGCGTGTTCATTCATTTGCCCCCCAGATTTGGAGTTTAAGTAAGTAACTAGACCATTATTTTTATAAAAGTTTGGCGTAAGTTTAAAACCGGCCACAACTGGTTGATTAACTTTTAAGGAGTTAACGATCTCATCAAGAGTTTCAATTCTTTGATAGTCCTTAACTTGAACCGAGCCTTGGCGGCAACCCATACCAAGAGGAATATGAGTCTGATTACTTGGGCGATCAAATTCCGAGTAGGGGCATGAGTTTTCAAGGGGAATATCTGGCGATGAGTTCCGCGAAGATTTTTTAAAGGGTTTCGATACCCAAGAGCCTCTATTTGAACAAGGGGAGGATTGGCAATCAGGTTTAGCTGACCAGTAAAGGTACTGTTCAGATAAATCTTTTTGATTCCCATGGGCAGAGAGAAGAGTTTCAACGGCCCTCACTCCCGCAAAGGCAGCGCAGGTGGGGCGTTTGCCTTGATTTTTGATACTAATATCAAAAGCTCCTGGAATAACATGAAACTTATTTTTAATGGGGGCAACAAGAGGTTTTTTTAATTTCGATGGCCCAACGGGAATACCTGCTGATTCAAAATTAAAGGTGGCCTTCTTAAAGTCATTCAATTGATTTAGAAACTCTTTTTGTTTTAACTTGCAACGCATTAGAGTGTTATCTCTTTGAGACTTCCAACTAGTAAGGGTTCCTTGATTTTTTCTTTTTAAGTTATCTAGGTTCTTTAAATACTGCTCTTTTATCGTTAGTGGTTTTTCAGATTCTCGAGTTGGTTTTTGTGCTCTTCTTTGTATTCGCTTGCGATTTTTTTTAAGCATTTCTTGTATGGCGAGCTGTCCTTTACTTAACTTCTTTGGAGTCGGCTTTGGCTTTGGAGTAATGACTATATCTTTCGCTGGCGTGGGCATAGGCTGAGGAGCAGGATCAGGGACCGGCTCAAACTTTGGTGATTCCTTGACTGGCCATCCCAGGTTTTGCCAGATGCTTCCCACCACAATATTGCCGTGCTCAGATAAAGCTGCATTTCTTACGTCGTTAGAGTAGTAAGTTTTCGCTTGGACAGCTGTACAAAGGATTAAGAGGGTTAGCCATTTCATAGGAGTATTCTATCCAATTGCCACCCAATTTGAGAACTTGTACTCTAGTACTAGATGAAAAATAAAGTGCTAATTATCAGACTTTCTAGCTTTGGGGACATTGTTCAGTGCATGAGTGTTCTTGAGTCTCTCAATGGGGAACCTTTTAATGCAGAGGTTCATTGGGTGGTTAGGTCTGATCTAAAGAGCGTCCCTGCCTTGTCATCAAAAGTCCATAAGGCATGGGACTTTGATCGAAAAGACGGACTACTTGGATTGATCAAGCTTGGTTTTGAACTTCGTAAAGAAGGCTTCTCCCATATTTATGATGCCCACTCATCTATGCGCTCTCGTATTCTTTGTTCGATTTTAAGACCATTTTGCCTTGGGCCTAGACTGGCCCGTAGAAGTAAAGAACGAATTAAAAGAATTTTACTTTTTAGTTTTGGAATTAATAAGTTTCCAAAACCTTTTAAGGGAATGATCAGTTACCATCGGCCCATTGAAAAATGGGGGATTAAATCAAAAGAGACTTTTAAAGATATATGGAACTTTGAGAATCATAATAATTTTGAAGGTATTGCCTTGGCCCCTTCTGCCGCCTGGGAGATGAAGAGATGGCCAATTGATCATTGGAAAAATTTAATCCGCTTGCTTCCAGATCAAAAGTTTGTGGTCCTTGGGGGGCCAGGGGATCAATTCTGCCAAGAACTTGAAGAAGTGGACTCCTCAAGGGTTAAAAACTTGGCCGGAAAATTAAGCTTAGCCGAGTCTTGTGAACTTGTTTCAAAGGCACCACTTTTAGTTTCTGCTGATACGGGACTTATTCATGTGGCAGACTTATTAGGTAATAAAGGAATCTCTTTAATGGGTCCCACCGCTTTTGGTTTTGCCACCAATAAGAATATTAAAACTTTAGAATTAGAACTACCTTGCAGACCTTGTACTAAGGATGGGAGAGGAACTTGCTCCCAAGATGTTTATCAAAGATGCATGGTGGAATTAAGCCCCGAGATGGTGGTCAACGAAATCCAAAATATCTTTAAGAGCTAACTTCTTTTCGCATTTTCCAAAGAAGGTGACTTATAAAAGGCCTTCTGTCTTCTCTTGTTGCGACCATAAGAAGTTTAGTGATCTTTAAGTTCTCTGGGTCAGAATAAAGAAGAATGAGCAGTTCATTTATATAGTCAGTACTTAGTGTAATATAATTATCTGTCCCAATACCTAGTTTCACACCTTTTTTCTCCCACCAAGAAAATGGATGGTCCTTATAGTCTGGGAACATACCTGTTAACTTGAGATTAGAAGAAGGCAGGGCGACTAGTGATACTTTCTTATGGATCATCCTATTAAGTACATCATGCTGGTAATGCTCTATTTCTCTGGCCGTATGAAATTTTGACTTGATAAAGCTGGTTTCCTCTTCGTCTGTTAATTTTTTTCCGGCAAAGATCTTCTTTTTTACTTTTTCATCATGCCAGTCTAGATCTTTTAACTCGTCATAGAGTTGGCTGCTTTCATCTGGAGCTTTCTCCGCTCTATTGAGGTCCATCGCTTTTTGGTAGATCCTATGAAAATAGTAGTTGGGATTAACCCCAAGACTAAGTCCGTGTTCGAGTGTATCGATATGCCAAATATTCATAGCATTATCAACGGACTGGACTCCTTTTCGAAGAACTTTCCAGGTTTCTCCATGGTGGGAGCGAATTTTAAAACCAGCGTATTGTAACTTCCTTAGACCCGATTTCATTTCCTCAAAATGGGCCTTTCTGTAGAGCTCTTTTTCATCTCCAACCGTATCTACTTCTTTTAAATGTCCCTTTAGTTCAGGAAACTTATCTAGAAGACTCATTATGGAGCTAACTTGCTGACTAAAGTGTTCTTTTTTTGTTTCGAAATTTTCTGTGTCATAAAAGTCTGCTTCTTTCCTAAAACTGGGACTTAAAATAAAATTAAATTTGGGTACTTCTCTTTTAAACTTAGTGAATCCTTCATAGAGACCCATAACAACTTCTTCTTCAGATACTTCGTTGGTTCCAGGGATTTGTTCGGTACTAATCCCTGAGCTTCTGGAAAGAGTAAACTTGAGCCTAATTTTTCCGACGTTATAGTTCTTATAAAGCTCAGAGGCCATATGATAAGCGGCATCCACATGGGACTGCTTATCAACAAGAATTAACTTGGGAAGAAAAAGTATTTTAAGATAAGTCTTAAACTGCTCACCTTCTTTTAGTCTGATAAGGCGATCAACATCTTGAACAGACTCAATCGGCCAGGAGTCATCTCCATAGACTTCTGTAATTTTTTTCTTATAAATTTCCTTACTAGGTCCATCGATCAGTTTTTTTAACTTTGGGTAAATAAACTCTGCACTTAGTGAGCCTGTAAGATGAATATGTTCTTCGTGATAGGAAAGCGGAAAGTTTTTGAAAAAGGTCTTGAAGGCCATAGATAAAGGATGGGCCAATAGTTTTTCTATCTTGACTTCATCAATATGAAACTGAGCTAGTAAATGAATAAACTCATCGACAATCTTTAGAACCTGAGGATTTCTTCTCGATAGGGGACTAAAGGTAAGAAGCTCCAAGGTATTCGATAAACTAATCCCGTTGGTTTCAGAGATGATATGAACCAATTCTCTTTCCATATCCTTAACTAATTCTTCTTCTGATTTAGGCATTCTTTAGTCCTTATTTTTTAGTATATCGTAGGCCGATTGAATTTGAGTAAAATTATCATTGGCAACCTCTTCAAAGGATTTTGGAATCCCCTTACTTGCGAGCCTATCTGGGTGTTTTAACATTGATAGTTTTTTATAGGTCTTTTTTATTTCTTCAGGAGTCGCTTCTTCTGCTAATCCAAAAATTTTCAAAGCACCTGCTATATCATTTTTTCCATTTAATGGGGGCAAAGGGGAGAGGGTATGGAAAAGATGGGCTTCAGCTGTGATCAGTTCAATAAGATCTTTTATTGAGATAAAATACTTCTTATCCGCGGTGATTAAGGCCTTATTGACGAGTTTCTCCCTTGCAGGAAGATCCCAACTTGAAAATGGGCTCTCAGCCTCAATAATTGTTTTATAAATCTTTTGTTCGTTCTGCCCTTCAACTTTTGCTAGAAAGGCGGCGACAGCTTTCATTACCGAAGCTATTGATACCCTCAATTTTCTTCCCATGGCCTTGGCTAGCTCTTTTGAGAAGTCGTCTTCTTGACAAAATCCTTGTAAAAAAGTTTTTGTAATAAGGAGATCCATTATTTCAGTATACTGAGGAAGGTTTTTAGTCGTACGTGAAAGAGGTATTTCTCTTTTTAGTAAGTTTTTTAAATTATTTATAAAGAATCTTTGTGAAGGAGCTGCAGAGAACTTTTTATTAAACTTTGTTCTTACTTCGGAAATGGCCTGACCTTCTCCCCATTGTAAACTTTCAAAAAGACTTACAGTTTTTTGAACGTCTGCTCTTAGTTCCTCATTTTCAGTCTTATTAAGCTCCTCTAAATAATCTATATAGCGAATTTCAACTTCAGACTTTCCGGCACGTTTATTTTTGATCCCTGCCTCAAGAGCTTCATTGTTAACTAGTGAAGCATTCTTTGAGTTCTCTCCCTTTCTAAGTATAGCTTCTTTATGGGCAATCATTGCCTCAAGATTTGCCCCGCCTTTCTTAGGTTTGTCTTTTTGGAAGAGGTCATTAAATAAAGAAAAAACAACAGGAGCAAAGAGTTTGGCCAAAAAGATGGCACATAAACCGATAACGATGGCATTAATAATTTGCTCTTTAGGAAAGCTCATTTCTTTTCACGTAGATTAGAGGTAAAATAATGCTTATATTCTAACAATTTATTTTCAAAGAAAGAACATGCTTAATTGGACAATAGAAAAAATTGAATTACCCCTTCGCTACACTTGGAAGATTGCCCACGGTAGTACCAACTCTAAGACTCAATATTTTGTGACTGTTGAATGTGACGGTCTATCAGGAAAGGGAGAGGTGGCACTAAGTACCCGACTTCAAGAGTCGGATAGTCTGGTGGAAAATGGATTTAAAAAATTCATGGGAGCAGACCCTTCAAAATGCACAACTCTTGAAGAACTTTTAAAAATAGTTGGTTCCATGAACCTTCCCAATAGCTTAAAGTTTGGGATTGAATCAGCCTTTGTTCATTATCTAGCAAATCTAAGTGAACAAAGTGTTCATCAAATATTAGGGCTTAATACACTTAATACAGTCAACACAGGTTACTCACTTCCTATTTTAGAGACAGGAGAAATTTCAGAGTTTGTAGTAAAACATAACTTAGATCGTTTTCATGCTTTAAAGATTAAAGTGGACCAAGATAATGCAGTAGAAAAAGTAAAAGAACTGGCAAAAGTTTTTAGAGGTAATCTAAGGATTGATGCCAATGAAAGCTTTGATAATGCTGATCAAGTGATCAAGTTTATTGAAGATCTTGGCCCTAATATGCCAATAGAATTCTTAGAACAGCCTTTGGCCGCGGATAAGCATGATGATTATCACTACCTCTTTGATAAATCAGAAATTGATATCATGGGGGACGAGTCTGTCACTAGTACTGATATCACCGAGTATCACGCTGAAAGGTTTCATGCCGTAAATATTAAACTTCAAAAGGCCGGAGGTTATCTTAAGGCGATGAAGCAAATACGAGAGGCCAGAGAGCTCGGAATAAAAACGATGCTTGGGTGTATGGTGGAATCATCCCTTGGGATTTCCTGCGCTCTTAATTTAGCTTTTGGTGTAGATTATTTTGATCTCGATTCATTTCTTTTCTTAGAAAAAGATCCCTTCGATTTAGTGACAGAAGAAAAAGGCCGTCTTTTTTACAGCCATTTTCATTAGAAGAAGAGTCTAAATTTCAAATTATAGCGAGTATAAGAAGGGGAGTTGATTCCCTTTACAATACGTTGAACACTTGGGCTAAGTGAAACTGGCGCAAAGAATTTTCCACGCTTAAAAAGGTTTACCGTCGAAAACTCCATCCCTCCGAGGAAAGTATGAGTTTCAACCATCGTGTTTAAGGCCAGAGCGCTGTTAGCGTACTCGTTATCTGAGTAGTATTTACTTTGGCCTTTATGATTGTAAATATAACCACCAAATATTGTTAACCAGTCATTCGGAAAGATACTTCCCTGGATATTAAAATCGAACATATTCCCAAGCTTTTCTTTGAAGTTTCCTTTTGATAAACCAATAGGAATTCCTGGCTGATCTGGAATCCGAAGAGTTTTTTCTGTTGGCATTTGGTAGGTGTAACGGATAAAGGCGTCGAGCCCAAAATAAAGTTTAGGTATAACAAAGCCACCACCAAATTCAGCAAACATATCTGTTTGACCGTCTCCAAAACCAAAGTCTTGAATAATATCTGGATCGTCCTCTCTACCTGTAGGTAGATTAAAACCTCCAACCATTAAGAGTCCGGCGTAGTCCCATTCTGCGATTCGGTACATAAGTCCAACTTCCGTATCCCCCATACCTTTGGCCTGCCAGCTACCGACTGGTTTATAGCCATACATATTGACCATAACACCTTGGAGTAGTTCTCCGGTTGCATCTGGAAGTTGACCAGTAATTTGTCCAAGAATTCGTCCGGAGTCTGATTCTCCAGCATCCCTTTCTAGAATATTGGCAACCTGTGCGTGGTTGTTTCCAGAAGTTCTTCGAATATCTAGGTTGACCTCTGCATCGTAGATGGGAAAGCCAAAGTAGGCCGTTAGCTTATCGGTGATTCCAACACCTCCACCCATAACTTGAACATCTACATTAGCGCTCACCTCACCTTGGTATTCTCCAAAACTGAATGCATTATAGGCTTCTGGAGAGAGGGCCTTAAGTTCGTCAAAATAAACTTTGGTAGCTTCGTTAAGAGATTCTAAAACCTTGGCGTTTAGGTTTTCTTTAAAATAAATATCTTCTTTGACCCCTTGATTATTATAGAGGGCCCCAATATCGCTGGTGAAGATATGACGAAACTCAAAGGCACGGACACCTTTTGGAAGAGTTGAATAATATCCCGCATGAGCTGATGCCGAGAGCATTATTAAAATAAAGAAAATTATAAGATTACGCACGGCGATAATATGCCTTATGCTGGAACTTTTATAAACCCCAAGTTTCATCTTCGGAAGAATTTACACAGACCTTGGCCCTAGGTCACCGCTAGTAATGTAAAAGTATTGTAACTGTTTGAAATAACGACAAAAAAACCTTTTATATGAGATTTTCAGGACTTAGATTAAAGGCGATTTTCTTTGGAAAACTTTTCAACTTGCGTAGCGTTAACGAGCTGCTTTTAGTATAAGGAATGAAATGAAAAATCGCCTGGCTTTACTATCTATATTGTTACTTATTCTGAGTTGCTCCGAAGAGAGTATCAAGCCTGCTTTTGAGCCAAAAACTTTTCAAGAACAACAAAGATCTCAACAGGGAAGTGAGGCGATTCAGCTCTCACTTAATATGGAAGATTTAGAAGTCGATGAATTCGGTGGAGAGATTGGCGACGTACCAGTAGTAGGTTCAGTCTTTCAAAGACTTGCAGGTATGTTTGCAGATATTTCAATTGATGATGAGAATGGAACTGAAGTTGTTATTGAGCCAACTTATTTTGAGTTTCCAGAATTAGAAGACGTAGATTTTGAATACATTAAGGGCGTTGTTTTAGATAAAGTTCACCTTCGTGTTGCCAATGATGATGTAGATGGGGCTTCACTTTCCTTTATAAAGAGAATTGAAGTTTATTTAAATGTAGACCCTGAGCTCCCAGAGGATTCTGGTGATGTTGATGAAGACGAAGATGATGATGCAGGCTCTGTAGGCGGAGGGACAATACGACCTTCTGCTGAAGAAGATGAGGAAGCTGAAGAAGAAGAGCTTATTGTAAAAATAATTGAAAATGCTCTTCATGGTGATAATAATCATCAAAAAGACTTAGCTGCTTTAAATTCGAATAAAGATGATGAAGAAGAAACTGAGGATTCTTTTAGAGATAGTATCTTACTTCTTACCTATGATAAGGATAGAGATACTCTTGGATGCCTGAGTAAATGCCTCGATATGAGAGTGCAGCCAGTAAGCTGGAGAAAAATACTCATGAAGGCGAGAAGCTTTTCCATCGAAACCAAACTCGTCGTAGACTCCGTTCCAAAGGCTAAGTTGGAGCTTGGTGGAGAGATTAAGTTCAGTGTTTTAGTAAACCCTGGGTTCTAATTTCTCTTAATAATTTCAATAAATTGCCTTTTAAAAAAGCGGGTCTTTTTACCCCCTTTCGCCTACCTGTCAGGCCAGTAAACTAGAATAGTTAGCTAAACCAGACAGGAGTCTCAGTTGAGTAAATTAATAATTATTTTAGGTTTTCTTCTTTTATTAAATTGCTGTGCATCGATTGCCCCAATAAGTAAAAAGAAGCCCTTCGTTCTTCCAGAACTTTCTAAGTCCGATATGGTCATTGTAGAAAATGGAAAGAAACGAGCTAAAACAAGAATTGAGATATTAACAACTGCTAAAAAACGACCAGCACCCGTTGTCACTTTAAAGCCGGTACCAATTGAAAAACAAATTCCAGTACCAACAACACCTATCACAAGGGAATCTGAAAATTTTGATTTAGATTATTCAAAAAAACTTTATAACTTCTGGATAAACTATTATTTAAAAAGAGATCGAAAACGTTTTCAAAGACATATGAATCGCGGTCACAAAGTTGAAACTATAGTAAGAGAAACTTTCAAAAAGCATCACCTACCTGAAGAGCTTTTCTTCGTAGGTCTTATTGAGTCAGGTTACAATGAAAGAATTAGCTCCCACGCCAATGCCGTTGGACCTTGGCAGTTTATCAAAGGTACCGCCACAAGATACGGATTAAGAGTTGATCGCTACATAGATGAAAGGTTTAATATTGTTAAGGCCTCTGAAGCTTCGGCTCAGTACTTTAAAGATCTCTATAATATCTTTGGTTCGTGGGAGTTAGCACTATGTGCTTATAACGCTGGCGAATACCGAATAATCAATGCCATCAGACGAGGAAACACTAGAGACTATCGTGAACTCGTAAGAAAAAAGCTTCTTCCTAAAGAGACCATCTACTATGTGCCAAAAGTAATGGCGGCAAAAAAGATTTATGAATCTCGCAATAATTATGGCTTTAGAAAACCTGCGAGCCGTTCTAACCCATTTAAAAATACAAGTACTTCGACTTTTAAGTCATCATTTAGTTTAAATAAAGTTGCAAAGAAAATTGGTGTAAGTTACCACCGTCTTAAAAAGATGAATCCTGATATTAAAACCGGTTGGGTTCATATTAAAAGAGGAAGGTCTCATAAACTTCTCGTACCTAATAATAAGGAAGGTACGGCGGTTAAGGTGGCCAAGTCTTATAAAGAAAAAGCTAGAAAGCCTCAGGCTAAAAAACTGGCAAAACTACGCTCTAAAATTAAGGCCAAGATTGCTGCTTATAAAGTTCAAAAAGGGGATAACCTGACGCGAATTGCGCGTATGTTTAATACCAAAATTAGAACTATTAAAAAGGCTAACAGCCTTAAAACTTCAAGGGTTTTCATTGGTCAGCGTATCAAGATTCCAGGGCTTAGATCAAAACTATACACGGTTAGAAAAGGCGATAACCTGGGTCATATTGCAAGAAAATTTAGCACTAGTATTGCTAGTATTAAGGGTCTAAACGGTCTTAGAAACTCGAGAATTTATCCTAAACAAAAAATACAGATTCCAGTAAAGTCCTAAGCTTTCCTGATAGGCCTTAATATGTAAGTATTAAGGCTTATGAGATTAGGATTTGATGCCAAGCGTATCTTTCACAATAACCGTGGACTCGGAAATTATTCAAGAACTCTTGTCGAGAGTTTACTGCGCTATCATCCAGAAAATGAATACTTTCTCTATACCCCTCCTTTAAAAGATTCAGTTGGACTCGAATATTCCAAACGATTTGAACGTCTCAAGATCAGAACGCCAGAGAGTATGGCCTCTAAGAAACTGTCGAGTCTATGGCGTTCAGTATTTTTATCAAGCGTTTTAAAAGAAGATAAATTAGATCTCTATCACGGTCTATCCCATGAACTTCCACCTGGAATTGAAAAACTTGGTATAAAAAAAGTTGTTACCATTCATGATCTTATTTTTTTAAGATACCCCGAGCAATTCCCTTGGATAGATAGACAAGTTTACTTAAGCAAATTTAAACATGCTTGTAAGGTTGCCGATGTGATTATTGCCATTTGTGAACAAACGAAATCTGACCTCATGGAGTTTCTTCAAATTCCAGAGTCTAAGATTCGTGTTGTGTATCAGGCCTGTCATCCAAGTTTTTATGAGTCTTGGAATGATGAGAAAAAAGAAGAAGTCTTAAAGAAGTTTTCACTTCCTAAAAAATTCATTTTAAATGTCGGGGCCATCGAAGAAAGAAAAAATGTTTTAGTACTTGTAAAAGCCTTTAGCCGAATCGCTAAGAAGTTTCCTGAGCACCACCTTGTCTTGGTCGGAAGAGGAAAAGAGTATAAAGATAAAGTTGCAAAAGCAGTCATTGAGTATGGGATTACGGATAGAGTTCATATCTTAGAAAATGTTCCCTATGAAAAACTCCCTGCTATTTATCAGTCATGCCAGCTTTTTGCTTTTCCATCAGTTTTTGAAGGCTTTGGAATTCCAATTGTTGAAGCGATGTTTTCTGAGGTTCCTGTGATTACTTCTACAGGCTCTTGCTTTCCGGAAACGGGGGGGAATGCAGCTAAGTATCTCGATCCTCACTCAATTGAGGACTGGGCCAGAGGTCTTAGTGAAGTTTTATCAGATGATGAGAAGGCCACTACTATGGCCAGAAATGGCCGCGCTCATGTAGAGAAATTCCACTGGCAAAATACCAGTAAGGAACTTCATCAACTATATTCAGAATTATTGTAATCCTTAAGAATTAACGATCAGTGATCAATGACAGGTTAGTAAGCTCGTACTCTTTGAGGGCATCAAGGAGAGTGACCACGCGGTCATACTTAACTTCTTTATCGATACGAACTTCAATTGGTATTGTCTTATCTTTAACGGCCGCAAAAGACCCTTTAGCATCTTCTATGGCCAACTTTTTTCCATCGACCGCAAGCTCATCAATGGAGAGCTCAATTGTCATTTTTGTTTTAGGTTGAACTTTAGATTCACCGTGGGCCATCTTGGGAAGATTTAATAGCAAGGCCACTTCATCTTTTTTAAAAACTGTAGAGACCATAAAAAAGATAAGCAGTAAAAAAACCACATCAATAAGGGGTGTAATATCTGGAGCGCTTAATTCTCTAGAGCGTCTTTTCATAAAACTTTTCCAACGAGAGTTTTCTCTAGCTCAATTTCAACACGGTCTAGAATTCCCATAAGATAGGAATGACCAATATAATGAGGAATGGCCACCATCATCCCACCAACGGTAGTGATAAGGGCCATGGATATTCCCTGAGCAAATGATGCGGGGTTATTAAGACCAGTTTGAGACATTACTCTAAAAGCAACAAGAACACCGATAACCGTACCAAGTAGGCCAAGCAAAGGAGATATTGTCGCTATAATTCTTACGGTGTTCAGACCTTTTTCAAGCCCACCGATATAAAGACTTAACTCCTGTTTTGCTAGTTCTAAGATTGAGTTGGCATCTTTGCCAGACTTTTCTATTCGACCACTTAACTCATTAGCCGCGTCTTCAATTCGTCCCGTTTCTTTATTAAAAGAAATGAACTTTGAGATCATAATGGCGAAGCCACAGATATTTAGAAGGAGAAGGATGTACATAATAGGTCCACCCTGAGTAATGTATTCAATAATTCGCATGATAAATTCCAAGTAACAAGTTGCTACTATTGTGAAAGGAAATGTAGAAGATGTGAAGCCAATTTCCCTTCGAATTCTTTACGAGAAACTTTTTGGTCAAGTACTTCTTCAAGGCTAGTCATAATATCTGCATTAAAGCCGCAAGGATTAATGCCTTGAAAGGCCAAAGGATCTTTAAAAAGATTGAGAGCTAGACCGTGATAAGTTACCCAACGACGACAAGCAATACCGATGGAAGCAATCTTTCTTCCTTTGACCCAAATGCCCGTACCATCGGGATTACCGCGATTCGGGTTTCCATTTGACTCAATACCGTATTCTAAAAGGGTATTAATCATGGCCTTTTCAATATGATCTAAATATTTATGAAGGTCAGAGCCTCTGGATTGTAAATTGATGAGAGGATAGGCCACCACTTGACCCGGTCCATGGTAGGTCGCTTTGCCGCCACGAGAAATTTTAAATACATCTCCATCCCATCCAGCTAAGTCTGTTTCAGAACTTTGTTTTCCAAGGGTCACAACTGGTGGGTGAGAACAAAAAATGATTCTCTCGATTTCAGTTCCCTTCGCGATAGCGTCCACAAGTGCTGATTGTTTCTTTTCAGCCTCGGCGTAGTTTGCACGTCCCCAATTTTCGATTTTTAGATTCATTGAATAGGATAGGTTTTTAAAATCTTGTCGGTACGGCGATCTTTTTCGATCACACCTTTCATAAAATACTCACCGGCCTTATAAGAAGATCTTACAAGAGGTCCGGAGGCCACATACATAAAGCCAAGCTTTTCAGCTTCTTCTTTAAACATTTCAAACTTCTCTGGTTTTACATACTCAACAATAGGTAAAAACTTTTTATGCCTTGCTGTTGGAGCTAGGTACTGCCCAAAAGTCACAACGTCACAACCAACTTCTCGAAGATCATGAAGTGACTGAATAATCTCGCCATCTTTTTCCCCAAGTCCAAGCATGATTGAGGTTTTTGTGTATTGAGATGGCTTAATTTCTTTAGCTAGCCTAAGTGTCTCAAGACTTGGTCTATACTGCGAACGCCTATCTCTCACAGTGGGAGTTAATCTTTCAACAGTTTCAATATTATGAGCAAAGACTTCAGGTCCCGCTTCAATAACTTTTTTTATAAACTCTTTTTCAGAGCCGAAGTCAGGAGTTAAACATTCCACGATCATTTTAGGATTATGTTTTTTTATTGTGGCGATGGTTTCAGCAAAATGCCCTGAACCTAAATCATCTAGGTCGTCCCTATCAACTGAAGTGAGAACCACATAATCAAGTTTCATCTGACTAATGGCGTGCCCGACTTTTCTAGGTTCTTCTAAATCTAATTCACCTTTTGGGTTGCCAGTTTTAACGGCGCAAAATCGACAGGCCCTAGTGCAGGTGTCACCCATCAACATAAAAGTAGCGGTTCCTCCGCCCCAGCACTCGTCAATATTGGGGCATAGGGCCTCCTGGCAGACGGTTACGAGGTTCAAATCCTTAAGCATGCCTCGAATATCGTGGTAATTCTTAGAGCTTGGGACTCTAACCTTGAGCCAATCAGGTCTCTTTGTGATTTTAGGTGCTTGCTGGTCTTCCATAGGGCGAAATCTAGCATGAAGCTTAGATTCGGGCAAATTAACCGAGTAATAAATACGGTTACTTAAGAACCGGCAAAAAATTCCCGACAAGGATAGACAGGGGTAATGGGCCGGAAGCTTATTTATACCCTAATTAGCGTCAAGGAACTGAAGCTGAAAATAAGTACGAACGTCAATTCACTCATGAACCAGCGAAGGCTGGGAAATGTCCGTCAGGATGCTGAGCGGGAACAGGTTCGTATGGCCTCAGGAAATCAAATTACTAAAGCAGCTGATGACCCCGCCGGTTTGGCCATCGCAGAAACCATGCGAGCAAAAATTAGATCATATGGTCAGGCCGGAAGAAATGCAGCAGATGGTATTAGCGTATTACAAGTTGCTGATGGAACTCTTAATCAAATGTCCGGAAATGTGATTCGTCTTAGAGAGCTTGCCATGCAGGCGGCCTCGGATACTTTTAATGATAGTGATAGGCAGCTATTACAAATTGAATTTTCCTCGGCTAGAGGAGAAGTTAAAAGGCAAGCTTCCTCGACTGAGTTTAGTTCAGCCAAGATTTTATCAGGTGAAGATAAAAAATTTGACCTTCAAGTGGGACTTCATAACACTCAAAATAACGATCGTATTTCTTATAATTTGAAAGAAATGGTTTCTAAAATTGAAGACTCGCCACTTTGGGATGTAAATGTTTCAACGAAGTTTGGAGCACAAAATTCACTTAAAAAGATTGATAATTATTTAGAGACACTTAATATGGCCCGGGCAAAAGTTGGGTCAGTAATGAAAAGAATGGAGTCCGTAGGGCAAGGAATTTCCATCGCCAGTGAAAATCATTCGGCGAGTAGGTCAAAGATTGCTGATACCGATTACGCATTGTCCGCAGCAAAAAGTGCTAGTGCTCAGTTAAACCTGAATGCAGGAACTTCAGTATTGACTCAGGTCAATAATATGAACAGAGGCGCTCTGCGTCTTCTAGAATAATCTTTTATCTCCGTATAATGAGAGCCTCAAACCTAAGGTGGCTCCATGAAAAAAGCATTCTTTTTAATAACCCTTCTTTTCTATTCTTGTTCTAGCGTAAGAACAGTTCCACTTATGAAAGGGAAGGACCGAGATACTTACGAGTCTAAGGGAAGAGAGTATATGATCTCCTCGCAAGGAGGCGCTTCAACCAATGCTGGTGTCTCCATGTTTGAGCAGGGGGGAAATATTGTGGACGCAGCGGCCGCAGTAAGTTTTGCCATCTCTGTTGAAAGACCTCAGTCTACAGGAATTGGGGGCGGTGGATTTCTCCTCTTCTATGAACCAGGAATGAAAGAGCCTATCGCTTTTGATTTTAGAGAAAAGGCTCCGCTTAAATCACATTCAAAAATGTACTTAGATAAAAATGGAAATGAAATCCCACGTATGAGCCTCGACGGTATTTTCGCTGTAGGGGTTCCGGGTCTCGTCGCCGGAATTGTCGAGCTTCATAAGAAATATGGAAAACTTCCTCTTTCAAAAGTACTGGCGCCGGCCATCGAGCTTGCTGAAAAAGGTTTTAAAGTTTACCCCGAATTATCTCGCGCTCTAAAAGCAAGAGCCGCAGTTCTTGCTAAGTACCCTGGATCAAAAAAGATCTTTTTTAAAGGGGAAAGAGTTATGAAGACCGGAGATCACCTCGTCCAAACGGATCTAGGGCAAACTCTTCGTTCAATTGCTAAAGATGGTAAGAGATCTTTTTATAGGGGCTGGATAGCGAAAGCTATTGTTAAGGAGTCTTGGCGATTAGGAGGACTCTTAAGTCTTAGAGATTTTAAAAAATATAACGTAAAAAAGAGAAAACCGGTCTTTGGAACCTATAAAGGAAAGAAAGTTTATTCAATGACCCCCCCAAGTAGTGGAGGGATACATGTCCTTCAAATTCTAAACACCGTTGAAAAAGAAGATCTTAATCATTTTGGGGTTCATCACCCTTATACGGTTCACCTAACTTCAGCGGCCATGCAGCAGGCCTTTGCCGACAGGGCCAGATACTTAGGAGATATGGACTTTGTAAAAGTTCCATTGAAGAAATTAACTTCAAAAAAATATGCGAATAAAATTAGAAAAGGGATTCCAAAAGAAAAGGCTTTAACTAAAGAGCAGGTTATGGCCGGAAATTTTGATCGAAAAGAATCAGATCACACCACTCATTTCTCAATCATGACGGCCGATGGAAGTGCAATCGTGTCCACTCAAACAATTAATGGTTGGTTCGGCTCCGGTGTCGTTGCCCCCGGAACTGGTATTGTTTTAAATAATGAAATGGACGACTTTTCCACAAAGGTTGGAGCCGTTAATCTTTTTGGAGCAGTTGGTGGGCAAAACAATTTAGTTCAGGCAGAAAAAAGACCTCTCTCATCTATGTCGCCAACTCTTGTCTTTGATGAAGGGCGCCCGGTCTTTGCCGTTGGTACCCCAAGTGGAACAAGAATCCTAACTTGCGTGGCCCAAACAATTTTAAATTACTTTGAACATAACCTACCTCTTTACGAATCAGTTGCGGCCGTTCGATACCATCACCAATGGTATCCGGATGAAATTAGAACTGATCTAAAGGGACTTCCCATTTCTACGAGAAACTCCCTTAAAAAAATGGGTTATAAAATTAATCGAAAGAATTTAGGTTGTCGTATTCAGGCCATCGCCTGGGAGCGTAATGAGCTTCACGGAGTTTCTGATCCAAGGGGTGAAGGAATGAGTCTTGGTAAATAAAAAAGCCTCTATTAAAGAGGCTTTTTAAGTGTACATTTCTAACTAGTCTTCCTTCCTTAGAAAACCGTTTGTGAAACGTACATTCTGTAACATTTGTCCTTGCTTCTTCTAATTGCAGCTTTACCATCTTGCTTTTGTTCACAAAGGAACTCGTAATAAGCGGGAAGGGTATCCTGAATTTCAAGAATTGATTTTCCTTCATGTTCACCAAAGTCCAAAAATACTTTGTCTTCTTCGATGATACCTGTAAGGGGACTTGTTTCCAGTTGTGCCATGATCTTCCCTCCTTGGATTTACATTAGGCAAAAGAACACTTGCAATCTTTGCTAGTGTTGAATTGTATTAATGGTCACAAATTAGAAATGGATTGAAAAGAAAAAATTTAAAAAAATTAGATAGTTAGTGGTCCTATAGTCTTCAAAATATATCACCTTTTCTTCCCTGAAAGAAAAAATTTCTGAAGTAATTTACTATGAGTTTAAACTCTTGAGGATACTGGTCTGCAATTAAGAGCTTTATTAAGTCGAGACTTTCATAGAGCGAAGACGCCTTTCTATAGGGCCTTCCGCTTATCATAGCACTAATAACATCCATTACAGTAACTAACATTGTCTCAAATCCAGCTAAGACTTTGTTATTTGTAGAGAGACTTAACTCGAGGTTTTGAGTCAACAATGAAAAACTATGGTGGTTCTCAATAATTTTTAGGTAGCTCGGTCCTAGGGGGACTCTGCCTTGTAAGATTTCTACAGAATGGCGAGCATGATTTGCTAGAAGAACTTTCTCCTCATCATTAAGTTCCACCTGATCATATTTCTCAGTTGGGATAGCACTCATTCCAATATCTTTAAAATAACTTGTAAGAAAAAGATTGATAACTTCAGAGTTATTATAAAGTGAAGCGTTCTTCAAAATCCCCATTAAAAAAATTGAACTAAGTAGGGGCTGACCTAAGATAAAGTGATGCTTTTGTTTTAAGTATTCTTGAAAGATCTGTTCATGAATTTCACATTTATCAATAAGAAAACTAGCTAAGTTTTTAGCGCTTTGAAATTGTAGTTCTAAGAGCTGATCATTAGTGGGATCTGAATAAAGATAGCCAAGGTTAATAGTAAGCAAGTTCATCTGCTTAACGGCTTTTTCTACGGGGTTCCCAACGGAGAGGGATCTTGTGACATTTCTTAAGTTCGTCTGTTGGTGCTCAATAAGTGTCTGCCTTTCGCTTCTATAAACAAAGAGATAATGCTGACCTTCTTTTAAGAGATCTCTTACCGTATTGTTATCAACACTGTTGCCAGTATCGAGGAGCAATTTGAATAGACCATCTTTGATTCCATAAACGGCGCAAGGGAGGGATTTAATAAAGAGTAGCTCTCTAATAGAGATGGCAACTAGCTTTAAGCTAAGGGCATTTTGTTCTAGTGAGGCATAGGGTCCATTAAACTCATTCGACATAACGATATTATATCAGAAGCTAAAATCTCATCCCTAATTTCAGACATTTATGCCTATTTCTTTTTTACAGGCCAAGGGGCGAAAATCCTCGACTCTGCTATATTGCGTCAAATTTAATTATCTGGGAGATATTAATGAAGAATGCACTTTTAGCATTAGTGTTGGTCTTTTATTCGCTGAGCTCTTATGCCTTAGATGAGACTTTCTTTTTTCAAGGGAAGAAAGAGATTTATAAAGTCGATGGTTTTGAAACAACTGTGGATGAACTTCAAGAACAAATTAACAGCAAGGCCCTCGGCTATTCTTCAAACAGAATTGTTAAAGTTCGAGTTGAAGAGCATAGCAAACTGGACTTCTCAGACAATATTGAATTAGCTCCTGAGGTTACTGAGGACGGAGAGTTTACAATCATCATGAGAGTAACGAGCGATGGACTAAAGAACGCCGTCGGAATTATTGAAGCGGTTTCTGTTTTAAAGGCAATTCACACCAAGCAAGTTTTAAATGCTCCACTTGAGCTTTTTGAAGTCCTTTACAACGCCGAAGAGGATCACGCTATTTCTAAAGATGTTCTGAATAAGATCAATCTTCACGCTCTTAATAATCCAGTACAACTTTCAACAGAGCTAATGGCACAGTCAACCTTTGAAAAGGTTAAAGAAAAACTATTAACGACTAGGATGACTGCCCTAAAGAAAAGAATTTCAAAGTGGTCTAAGAAAGTTTCTGAATTAAAGAAGGCCCAAAAAGTAGAAGAGAAGAAAAGAAAGAACTTTTTAAAAGCTCAAGGTTTTGACAAAAAGTCTTCTTATCAAATTAATACGGCCATAGCGGCGAATGATAGGGATGGTGCTGTAGAACTTCTTGATACTTATCTACCTTGGGAGCAGTATTCACCGTTTGAAATTAAGATGTACTCAATCATGCTTGGGGCAATGGCAGAGCCGGTAGCTGCCAAATACAGAGTTCTTATGTTTAGAGGAATCGGGGATGATAGAGTTTATACTGGGAACAATGGTGAAGCTTTTCAACTTCCACCGGTACTTGTAAAAAATCAGGGAACTTTCAACAGAAGACTTAGGTCTCTTCAAACTATGCATAATAAATATATTTCGCAAAACAGAAGCACATCAAAAACGGATCATACCAGAGCAAGCCGTTTCTCAACGATGCTTCATAACCATATGATCCAACCTAAGGGATCTCCTTTTAGATCTTTAACTCCAGATATTAGAGTCGCAAGATCATTTGGACCAAAGAAGATCTTAAGTTTTGTTTTTGACCCAAGAGTTATAATTCCAAACTTTATGAGTACCTATAAAGGAGAGCTTGAGTTCCTCGTTCCATTCGCAACTTTTCCAGATGAGCACGCGGGAACAATTAAAAAAGCTGATTATGCATCAAATAATGAAGGTAATGAAGCAAACCTACTAAAGCAATTAGTAGAGAAGTTCAGAAGTAATATGAGCGCTACTAAGGCTAAGCAAGCAGCTAAGAGAGTTGAAGATAAGATGATCTTTAGTTATGCGAAAGGGCAAAAACTTGATGGGCTAGAGTTTACAAAAAAGGCCCGAGTCTTTTTTGCAAACTATCTCATCTATTCAAAAGAAGAGATGCTTGATGATAAGTTTTTCTTTTCTAATGTTTTTAGTAAGTAATTAAAATTATATTAACCGCCACCATTTGGTGGCGGTTTTTCAGCAAAATTCAGATTTTCCCAATTTTACTTAAGTAACCGTTTGTATTGAACTAATACCTATCTTGAGGCTTTTACTCGACTTAATTCCTAAGTCCTTTAATCTGTAAACAGGCAATTAAAGGAAAAAAGGTATCACTATGGCTTCTAAAAGAACCACAACCGACGGGGTCGGTGCAGTAGGCGAAGGCACGGCAAAAAAGAAAAAGCTAAATACTAAAACTAGAACAAGGAAGAAAGCCTTGAAAGCAACGAGCTTTGTAGAATATTTAAAAAGTGAGGCTTTAGTCAAAGACTACTTTCTTACTAAAAATAAAAATCTCTCTTTTCACTGGGCCAATTGGTCTGAAACTTGTGAATATCAAAAAGATTTTCTCTTTAGCGATGTTTCCAATGAAATGAAATTAAAGAACCTTAATGATGAACTTTTCGAACTTAAAAAGACTGAGGTATGGCTCAAAAATAAAAGGGGCTGTGTGAAGATGAGTCTTTACGATGTTTACGAAGGTTATCTTGATAACCGTCTTAGGATGACGTGGTTTGAAAGAGATGGAATTTTAATGAGTTTTGAAAATGAAGCTGGTCCATATATGAGTCTAGCTAATATGAAGTGGTTTAATAAAAATATCTATGCCGCCTTTATGTTTAAAAAACTTCTTACAAAACCAATCCCTTTTAGAGGATTTAGAGTTGGAATGGAAGCACCTATTGAAGGTAAGTTTGATAACTCACCCCTTAATTCGGTCCTTTTAAGACTTCACCAGGCCAGTGAGTTTGGAGTGATCTTAAAAGTAGAAGGTAAAAATAATCTGGCAAAATTAGAAAACTCTGAAACTATTCAACTTGAAATTGATGTGACTCCATTTTTGGAAACAAAAGATGGAAACTTTGAAGATATCATTAGCAGTTTTGAGAAGTATAATTTTGAGACTAATAAAGGCAAAAACAGAAAAATAGTAAATTTAAGTACAAATATTATGAAGAAGTATAATAATGATCGAAATGCCGTTTCCGGTGGTGGAGAGCATTTTTATTTCTTTGTGCCTTATACGGAGCTTTTTAAAGCACCTCAGCACCAGGAACTACAGGCAATATTTAGTAACTTCGTGAAAAAAGTGAAAGATGAGCTTGATTCTGAGCTTAAAAAAGCCGCGTAGTCCTTTTACAGGATTTATGAATTGAGCTAACTTTGCCCCATGACAAAGTTTCTCTCCTTATTCTTCTATTCAATCGCTAGGCTACTGCATTTAACTTATCGCTTTAGATATGTGGGTATTGAAAATCTTCAAAAAGCCGAATCACTATCTAGGTCAGGTGGTTATCTATTAGGGATTTGGCATCAAAACCTTCTTTCAGGAATTCTTGCCCAAACTGGGCTTCGCTATGTCGTTATTGTTTCTA
>JAIBDQ010000203.1 GCA_024686135.1 Halobacteriovorax sp.
AATCACGCCAATAACCTACATTTCCTGTATTACCCTGAGAATTATTTTTGGCCTTCATATACTGGTCATTCCCGGCCAAATCAAAAAAGAAGCCAAGGCTCATTCCGTCTCTGGCTTCATTTGTTGGGATCGTTGCAGGGAAGGTATTCACTCGATATGTGTCGTTCCCTTTTGTATCGAGGAAAAAGGCATAAGAGTTTTGAGCAGCAGATCCAAGAGTCATTCCCATACTCTCGTATAAATCATTTCCTGCGTGATCTTCAAAATAGGTGACCCCTAGATCCCATGCCATGCCAACAGTGGCCTCATGACGACCGTGGTATTTATCATTACCACCTTCCTCAAGAAAACTGGCCACGGCGTAATGGGCCGTTGCTCCTTGTGAGTAACGAGAACCTATATATATGTCATTATCATTTGATCCACTGTGAAAAATTCCAAAACCAAAATAATACCCGGCCCCTTGGGAAAAGTTTCCACCTTTAAAGTCATCTCTTCCTTTTAAGTCGCTAAGGATTCCAATTCCTCCGGACATAAAACCGCGAAAGCCAAATCCCATTCCTTGGGAAAAACTTTTAAAAATCCCATGAGTTCCGTAACTCGATAGATAGAGACCCCTTGCTTCATATTCATCATGACCAGAGCTATCTTTTAAAAGAGAAATGCCTCCGGCCACAGCTGAGCCCTGTGAGAAAAGTTTGGCGCGGTAAATATCATTCCCTTTAATATCTAAAAGAGCAGAGATTCCATAAAAAGAATAGGCCTGGGACTGAGAGATGGATTCGTAGCGATCAAAGCCCTCTCGGTCGATTAAGATTCCATGACCACCAAAACTCGCCCCTTGGCTAAATTTTGTTCCGGTATAAGTATCATTTCCTTTTTGATCGATAAGGATCCCAAGACCTAGGATTCCGCAGCCAAATGAACAGGCCCTGGCCGCTTCGTAGGTGTCATTACCATTTAAATCAATCACCATACTAAATGGGTTGCCAAATCCAGTTCCACCGAAGCTTCCAGAGTAGAGATCGTCTCCACCTAGATCAATGATAAGGGCAGTGGAGTGGGGGCTTATACCGCGGTACCAGTTATTGCCTTTGCCTCCAATGATAATATTTCCAAAACGAGTGTTCACTTGATGCTGAGGGGTCTTATTCTTTTCTAGAAACTTCTCAAGATCTTTAAAAAGGTTTTTCTCTTCTAAACTGAAGGCAAAGTAGCGAGCTCTAATTAAATGCTCCATCTTAATTTTTTGTAAGATCTTATCGAGCCTTGCAAACTTCTCCATGTCCTTCAAATCAGTAAGTATGATCTTTTCATCGATATAAGAAATAATGCTCTGATAGTTTTGAAGGAGATACTTTTTATCTTCTTGTTCTATTTCTTTAAAGGCGAAATGAAGTTCAGTATAAATTTGATTTAAGACCTGTTTGATAAAAGCAATAGGGTCCGAGCTTTTTGAATAAACTCTTATCTTTGGATACTTAACTTTAAGGTCCATATATTCGTCTAAATGATCTAACTTAAGCTTATTTTTCAATTTCCCCGTTAGAGTTCCTAGTTCAAGAGGATTATTTTGAACATAAGTCACAAGGTTTCTTCGATAAAAGTCAGCTCGATTAGTTAAAAGGGAGAAAGTCTCTTGAAGTTCCTCATATTGATCTTCTTTTTTGTTTTTAGATATCTGTTTTTTGACAAGTTCTCTAAACTTAGAATTCTTATGTTTTATAAAAGAGGGGAGAAGGTCTTCATTTTTAGTAGGAAGAAGTTTTGGACCATTCCCATAAACTCTTCTATCAAGATGTCCACTTAGTTCTAACTCTATCTTTTTAGATTCTACCGTTATCTGCGCTTTTTCCTTTAAGTTACTAACAAAGGCATCGAGGTCTTCAATTTTTTTTCCATCCACAGTGCTGGTTTTTTTTACCCTAAGCAGCTTAAAGCGAATGCTTTTTTCTCTAGGATAATTTTTAATATAGTTTGTAAAGGCCTTTCGGCGGGGGCTCTTAAACTCAGCGATGGCCTTGCCATTAACTTTGGTTAAAAAGTCACCGGATTTCATTCCCATACGCTCAGCACTGGCCCCAGGAATAAGAAAGCCAAGCTTTATGGCGATACCATGCTCTTTAACTTCCTGAACAACGGCCCCAAGATAGCTTTTGCCATCGCCATTGAGGGGAGACTCTTTCACGGCAGGGGTTGAGCATGCGGTTAAAAATAATAGAACAGAACAAAATAAGAGATTTTTCATAGAGAAATACTAGCACAAAGCGACATCGCTGCGGTGTCGCATGGTGTCCTACTTACTTCTGACAACCAGGACACCAAACTGAGGATCTACCTCCTAAGACAGTATTTTTTAAAAAGTTTTTACACCGAGGGCAGGGGTGTTCACTTTTCCCATAAACATTAAATCTATGTTGAAAATAACCAGAATCCCCACCGGCCTGCTTGAAGTCGGAAATGGTACTTCCCCCGGCGTTTATGGCCTTCTTTAGGGTGTCTTTGATATTTTTAATTAAAAATTCACATTCTTTCTTTGTTATATTTTTTGTTTTTCTCGTAGGACGAATACCACTAAGGAAAAGTGACTCTACAGCGTAAATATTGCCAACTCCAACGACAATCTTTTGATCCATTATAAAGTTTTTAATGGCGACTTCTTTTTTACGAGATCTTTGCCATAAATAATCAAAGCTAAATTCAGTACCCAAGGGCTCTGGACCAAGATGATCTAGGCGGTGATAGTCTTCATCCTTTTTTGTGTATTCAAAAAGCCCAAATTTCCTAGGGTCGC
Organism: Halobacteriovorax sp.; assembly: GCA_024686135.1. Taxonomy (GTDB): domain Bacteria; phylum Bdellovibrionota; class Bacteriovoracia; order Bacteriovoracales; family Bacteriovoracaceae. The sequence continues at coordinate 2,795 of JAIBDQ010000203.1, forward strand.
AATAGGTAAGTTTACGACCGTCTTTTAAAATAATTTCTATATGATCATGCTTTTTTCTATCATTTTCAAAAACTCGCCAAGTTCCGGTCATACCTAAATGAGAATAAAGGATAAAATCTTTAAGTTCAAAAATGAGATACTTGGCCCGTCTTTTCACCGCCAAGATCTTTTGGTTTTTAACTTTAGTTTGCAAAGCTTTAGGCACAGGAAAGCGTAACTTTGGATTTAAAACTTTTATGCTTTTGATAACAGGATTCGCCCCTAGAATTTCTTCTAGGCCTCGCTTCACTGTTTCAACTTCGGGTAGTTCGGGCAAGTGGTCTCCTGATTGTGTTTAGTAGCGATTTTAAGGAATTTTATACTCAGTGGAACAAGAAAGTTCCACTTAAAACTATTCTAGACTTTCTCTTCCTTGGATTACATCAGATGCGGAACTATGGATTGAACTTGCATCAGAGATAATCCCTAGAGCTTCTTGAGCATTTGCTAGGTGCTCTAGGCCCCTTTCATCTAAAAACTTGAGAGCAGGGGTTCTTCCTATTTTTATAAGAAACTTTAGGGCTTTAACGCTTGGAGCGAATTTTTTTAGTTCTAATCCTGCCCCTACAAAAACCAATGGTGCCATCATTAATTCAAGAGCAAAGTCCTTATCAGCATCTGAGAGTCCATCAAAGCCGTCCATCATTTCCATACTTAGCGCTGAAGTAAAAGTTCTTGAGCGTTCAAGCTCTAAGGTCTGATAACTTCCGTGTAGAGATTTAGCTGTTAATAGGACCCCCGTTGCAGCACAGAGGGTCCCTGCTCCAATAACGGTCCAAGAAGTTACAGCACAACCGACACCAGTACCCGTTGCGAGAGCTAGCTTTCCGTAATTTTTAATTTGATCCATTTTAATTTTTTTATCTATCCATTCATTTGCAGCTGAGCAGTAACTTGGATTTTCAGATAGGGCAGATTCAATTATCGGCGTAAATCCTGCTAACTCGTCGGGACTTAGATCATTTTGCAAAAGCTTTTTATTATTTTCAATCATTCTGTCTAGGCCGGCTGTAATTTCTGCATTGTCTGGAAACCTCGAGTTAACATAGGCCATAATGGGAGCATTACTTATGGCCTGGGTGTATTGAGGTAAGTACTTTTCAGTTAGGGTATCTTTTAAATGAATAAATTCGGTGTTGTCATAGGGCCCTGTGTAAGTTCTTCCTGAAGGAAATTCTTCGCTAATTGTTTTTTGATACTCACTTTCAATCTGCTCTTTTAAGTCATGCCTGAGATCAAACTCCTCCCCAAAGGGATGTTTCATTTTATTTTTTGGGGAGGTCTTAGGAAAATTCAACCTATCACCGGGGTCCCTTTCGGTAAACATTGATTCGAATCGCAAATTATCCTTCAACCCTAAAGCAGCACCAATCGCCATTTGGTCCCAATTATTCATGATCTTTAGTTTTATTCCTCTAGCCACTTTTTGACATGCCAGATTGGGGTTAGCTCCAAGACAATCTTTTTGCAATTTTAACTTCTCAATATTGGCGTTGGCTAAAAAAGCTACTTTCCTTCTCAATATGCTATAAAGCTCTTCTTTTTCTCTGGGATAAGTGTCTCCCGTAATTTGTTCGTAAACGTCACTCACATCGGATTCAAGATTTGTTATTCTTTCTAATGATTGATTTAAGTTACCTTGGTCTTGAGGACACGCCACTAAGTCTGTATTTGGAGTTGGTAGGTTTGTACAAGACTCAAAATGTGATGCCCATAGGCTCATAAATGAACCAGCGAAGGCAAATAATATAAAATAGAGCATGACTCTCATTTCCCCCCCTGACATAAGATAACCTACTCACTTAGTTTATCGGTATCTCAACAATTTTACATGATTGCTCTAAGTATATTAGTTAAAACAGTGGGTTAGTGTCTTTGTCCTGAAGAACTTATGCCAAAAAAAATAGGCACTTTAATTACGAAATTATAAAAATATAAGAAAGAAATTAAATTGAAGGGAGTGGAACTAGTGGAACCGCTTTCGTGAACTAAAATGAAACTGATTGAAATCAAATGAAAGTAGAAACGAAGAGGTAGGAGCTTTTCTTTGTAACCTATCGAAATTTTTGACTAGCTTTTGGTTGGTAAAAATTCGGGTAGTTCTGGCATCTTTTTAGATTTCACCGCAGTAGTCTTCAGGCCATGCCGCTTCTCTTGGTCCATAGATAAAAACTAAT
>JAIBDQ010000056.1 GCA_024686135.1 Halobacteriovorax sp.
GCTCGATGGAGAGTTGTTGATGCCCTTAAGTTTATTCAAACCGTAAGAAACGAAGATGGTGCTAAGGCAAGACTCGATACTATTTTAGATTCAATTACTAGGGATGTTATTTCTAATGAAAGCCTTGTGGAAGCTGTTAGAAACTCCAACGCAATAATAAAGAAGACAGAGGAAAAACGAGAAGAGATTAGGAAAAAGAAAGAACGAGGTGAGCCGATTCTCGAAGAGGAAGTCACTGTCGATATTGAGCCTATTAAAACTGGCCGAGAAGAACTAAGTACTAAAATTGCTGCATTAGCAGATAAGGAACTTTTGAATTTTGGTATAAAGCTGATCGATGTTCAACTAAGAAGAATTTCATATGAGAAATCAGTTGAGTCAAAAGTTTATGAAAGAATGATTTCTGAAAGAACAAGAATTGCTCAGAAGATTAGATCAATCGGGCAAGGTGAGAAAGCTAAGATTGAAGGTCGTAGAGTTAAAGAATTGCGTAGAATAGTTTCAGAAGCTTATCGAACTTCCCAGGTTATTAGAGGTAAGGCGGAGGCTAAATCAACGGCCATCTATGCAAAGTCTCTAGGTAAAGATCCAAAGTTTTATAGTTTTATCAGATCTATGGAAGCCTATAAACGTTCCCTGAGAAGCAATTCTAGGTATTTACTAAGTAGTGATAGTGAGTTCTTAAGGTTTCTTAAAGAGAATAACTAAGTCTTTGAAATTACAGGGTGAAATTCCCTGTAATTTATTCCAATCCTCTAGAAATGTATCCTTATTATGATAATGTTGCGACGCATTATAAATAAGGAAACCTTTTGGAACGAGTAGTTGTTTTACTTTTACTAGGCCTATCTCTTTTAGGGCTAACGTCTATGTCTGCAAAGGCTAGCTCAGAACTGGACCTCTTTGAAGAGTTCTCTGAAGACTTTCAAGATAAAATCGACATTGAAATTGATTCCCTAGATTTTGTACGTCCTGAAAGCGGAGTAGGTAAATCTGGTACTTTCAAATTTAAAAAGTTTCACGTTCAAAACCCAAAATTTAGTATTTTTGTTGGAAATGAAAATAGTATTTTTGATTCAAATATTTATATAAAGGGAAGCTTAGTAGGTATTAAGGGGCCTCAGACGAGAATTTCTTATGATCTGGATAAGATGGATGCAGATTATCTACACTCTTTTAAGTATGCGAAGGTTAGTAATACAAAACTTCTAATGGATAATCAGGGAATAAACCTAAGTGGTGAATACTATAAAATTAGAAAACCAGAATCAATTCTTGAGCTTCAAAACTTTATTTGGAATTGTGATCGTAATAGTAAGTATCTTTCAAATGATAGCGTGGGCTTTTTGTCAGGATGCTTAAACTCGGCAGAGATTGTTCCTTATATTGAAGAGGAATCGATAAAAGTGAGTTTCAATTTTCTAGGAAAAGAAGAAATAGAGGAGGAAAGAGTTGATTTTGAATCTGAGATTAAATCCGCAGTTTTTTCCGATAAGAGAATATCGGGGAAGGCCAATATCTCTAATATTACTTTTGGTAATGGTGTTCATCTCGTCACATCAAATATCGAAGTAAACTGTTTAAAAATTTCAGGTCTTATTGATATTAACACGAGTACTATGCTTGTTCCTTGCCTTAATAATCTAAATCTAGAATCAGACCTTTTTGGTGTCTATTTTAAAGATACAGATAAAGAGTTTTATAACTTTGAAGCACCCAAATTTAAAATAACGGAAGATGAAATAAAGTTAGAAAATAAAATGTTTAAATATGTTGGTGAGAATTCAAAGATTGTTATTCGAGATGTTCAAATGTCAGCTCAGAAATTTGAGGGCTTTGATCCACTAGTTTTTGATAGCTTTTTAATGAGTTTATATAACAAAAATAAATTTTCTCCTGCAGTAGGTAAAAATGAGGCCAGTTTAAATTTCTCAATTGTAGACCCTGAAGCTAGAGCTGATGAGACGAAAGAGATCAGAATAGATAGTAAAATTAAGGAATTTAGAACTACCCAAAATAAGATAATTATAGATACCAATATGACCAAACTAAGCATGGATCAAGACTATGACTTTTTTATGAACAAGGTATTGATCGAATGTGAAAAAGAGGAAAATATAATTGAGTTTGATGGGACTAAATTCTTAGCTGATTGTAAGCATACAGGCAGGTATACCTTTAGAGATATCGTCATTGATAACAAGAAAGATGAAAAGAAGTCTAAGTATTTTGTAAAACCAGAATATTTGAAAGTTGAAAATGGTTATATGTCTATTTTGGCACCGGGTTTTCAGATAGTTGATAAAAAAGAAAATATAACGTTATTAAACTCTAGTATTAAGTGCCTAAAAGAGTACGAGAAAGACTTATTTAATATATTGGATGTGTTAGAAGGTTGTTTAAAAGAATCGAAAATATATGTCAGTAGAATCGTCAGTGAAAAAAATAAGAAAAGAGATTCGACTAAAGGGATTTATCAATTATATGAAGAAATGATTAAAGGGAGAGTTTTTAATCCCATATCTCTTGTTAACTCTAGGGATGCTTTTGTTAGAGACGTAAAAGTACAAATAGATAATAACTGGATAAAGCTTGATCTTGATATAAAATTTTTGAAAGCTGACCTTAAAGTTAAGGCTGAGGGTAGCATTACCCTAGATAGAGAAAGAGAAGAAGTTATTATTGATATTAAACAGGCAAAACTTCCATTAACTAAATCAAAGAAAGTCTTAATGTATTTTCTTAGAAAGAATCTAGAAAATGAAACTATTTCTTTTGATAATGGGTTGATAAAGATTAAGATTTGAAAATCATCTTAATTACTTCTTCGGCTGCCGCTGTCGGTGACTTCTTAGATGCGGCGACATCAGATTCATACTTTAAATATTGTTTTTGATACTCAGTATTTTCTTGGATATGATTTTTAATTCCAAAGTCTATGGAAGATTTAAACCAATTGATAAGTTGATTCTGCCTTTTTTGAGACCATTGTTTATTTTTTATTGAGGAATCTTTAAAATTATTTAAAAGAGAATCAATTTTATCTAATCCAGTATTCTCTATGGAGGATATGGTTAGAACCTTAGTAACCCAAAAACCTTTTTGATGAAAGAGAGAAATAGCGGATTCATATTGTGCCTTAGCTAACTCCGCTAGTTCTTTTGTTTTTCCGTCTGCTTTATTTATGACAATACTATCTGCTATTTCTAGAATGCCTTTTTTGATGCCTTGAAGTTCATCGCCAGCATTGGGTAAGAGTAAGACCATAAAGAAGTCCACCATTTCTGAGACTTGGAATTCACTTTGTCCGACACCTACAGTTTCAACGAGGATAGTATCAAATCCGGCAGCTTCACACAGGATCATTGTTTCTTTTGTATGTTGAGCTACCCCTCCCAAATTACCTCCACTTGGACTAGGTCTAACAAAAGCATTTGGGTTATTCGCTAGCTTTTCCATTCTTGTCTTATCCCCAAGAATGGAGCCACCAGTTTTTGGAGAAGTAGGGTCTACTGCCAGAACGGCAACCTTTTGGCCTTTTGAAATTAAGTATTCGCCAAAAGATTCTATAAAAGTTGATTTTCCAACACCTGGTGTGCCTGTGATACCAATTCTATAGCTGTTGCCTGAGTGGGGTAAGAGTTCGTCGAGAAGCTTATTCGCCTCATCGCGATGCTCTTTTTTAGAAGACTCAATCAAAGTTATGGCCTTTGCCAAACTTCTTCTGTCACCTTTAATAATATCTTTTGCTGAAGGCACTACTTTTTACTCTCGATAGCGTTTAAAACTTTTTCTACACATTCTGGAATTGGGGTTCCTGGACCAAAAATGGCACTAACTCCTTTTTCTTCTAGAAAGCTATAGTCTTGTTTAGGAATTACTCCGCCAACGATAACACAGATATCTTCAGCCTTTTGCTTCTTTAACTCATCAATGAGATCCGGGACGAGAGTCTTATGTCCAGCAGCCAAACTAGAGACACCCACAACGTGAACGTCATTTTCTATTGCTTGTCTTGCGACTTCATCTGGTGTTGAGAATAGAGGAGCTAAGTCGACATCAAAGCCAGCATCAGCGAAGGCCGTGGCAACTACTTTGGCACCGCGATCATGTCCATCTTGCCCCATCTTAGCGACGAGTATACGGGGACGTCTCCCGTTGTCTTTTTCAAATTTATTAATTCGATCTTTTAACATCTTCCAGTTCTCGTCGGATTCAAAACTGCTTCCGTAAACGCCACTAACCGTTTGAGAATTCGCTTTATATCTTCCCCATTCGGACTCAAGAGCGCTCGTGATTTCCCCAACAGTGCATCTTGCTCTAGCCGCTTTAATTGAAAGGTCGAGACCATTGCCGTTTCCGGTTTTAGCATAATTGACCAAGTCACCTAAGCACTTTTCTACTTTTTCATTATCTCTATTCTTTTTTAATTCGGCTAATCTTTTGAGCTGTGAATCTCTAACAGCCTGGTTATCTATTTCAAGAATATCAATTTCTTCTTCATTTTCTAAAATATACTTATTAACACCAACAATTGTGTCTGTGCCATTATCGATTCTTGCCTGTTTGGCGGCGGCAGCGGCTTCAATTTTGAGTTTTGGAACTCCGGACTCAATTGCTTTTGCCATTCCTCCAAGCTCATCGATTTCTTTTATGATTTCTTTGGCTTTGTTAGCGATCTCTGTGGTTAGGCTTTCCATCATATAGCTACCACCCCAGGGATCTACTGTATTAGTTATTCCTGTCTCTTCTTGAATTATAATTTGGGTATTTCTTGCAATCCTCGCTGAAAACTCTGTTGGTAGTGCAACAGCTTCGTCTAGAGCATTTGTATGAAGTGATTGGGTTCCACCAAAGACTGCGGCCATGGCTTCAATGGTTGTTCTAATGACATTATTATAAGGATCTTGTTCGGTTAAAGACCAACCAGACGTTTGGCAGTGTGTTCTTAGCATTTTAGATTTAATATTCTTTGGTTCGTACTTTGAAACAATTTCAGCCCATAACATTCTTGCCGCTCTTAGTTTTGCTATCTCCATATAGAAATTCATTCCTATTCCAAAGAAAAATGAAAGTCTTGGGGCAAAGTCATCAATCTGCATTCCACTAGCAATTGCTGTTTCAATATATTCTTTTCCATCAGCTAAGGTATAGGCTAACTCTAGAGCAGCATCTGCACCAGCTTCTTGGATATGATATCCACTGATAGAAATTGAATTATATTTGGGCATATTTTCAGAAGTAAAACTGAAGATATCAGCAATAGACTTCATACTCGGCTTGGGTGGAAAAATATATGTATTCCTAACCATAAACTCTTTTAAGATATCATTTTGAATAGTTCCTTTAAGGTCTTTTAGAGCAACTCCTTGTTCTTCAGCGGCAACAATATAATTTGCTAATATAGGTAAAACAGCACCATTCATAGTCATAGAAACAGATACTTTATCGAGAGGGATTTGATCGAAAAGAATTTTCATATCTTCAATTGAATCAATGGCAACGCCAGCTTTTCCAACGTCACCCTTTACTCGAGGATGATCGGAGTCATACCCTCTGTGGGTTGCAAGATCAAAAGCAACAGAGATTCCTTGTCCGCCACCTTTTAGGGTCTTTTTATAAAAAGCATTGGATTCTTCGGCCGTGGAAAAACCGGCATACTGTCTAATCGTCCAAGGTCTTCCCGTATACATTGTGGCCCTAGGCCCTCTTATGAATGGCTCAAGACCAGGCATGGAGTTTTTTTGTGTAAGTTCTGAAACATCTTCTTCAGTATATAGTGGCTTGAGATCTATCCCCTCAGCAGTCTTGGTGATAAGGTCCTCTGGCTTTTTGCCTTTGGTTTCTTTAACAACAAGTTGTTCCCAGTCCTTTCTATTAAATGGCTCCATTGAGTCCTCTTCTTTATAGCTAATAATTTGCGCCACCTTATCAAATGGAAAATAGGATAGCCAATAATCTATATCTAACCCATTGAAAATACGAAGAGTTATAGCTCTTCGGGCATTGAACTTGTGATTTTGAGGCAGGATTTTCAGGTAATTAGAGCTTTTTTCAGGCCGTAGTACAATATAGGTATGGGACTTTATGAAAGATAGAGAAACAGAAACAAATAAATTAGTAATTGAAAACAGCCTACAAAGCTTTTTCTTCGATAAGCTTCAGGAAGTTAATAGAAAAACTTCGAGACCTGTCTCAAATGAATCAATATATTATTTAAGCATGGTCCTCGATCAATTCGGGGAATCTGCAAGACTGTTTGAAGAAGAAGAGGGAAAGCTAAGAGAAAAAGTTTTAGGAGTTAAACTTCTTGAATCTTCTAGCCTTCCAGACACACAAAAAAAGAGATGCTTAAAAGAAGTTGGTGATACGGCCTTATTTGTAAGCGGATACTTTCACGAGTCTTTGAACTCCAAAATTATTGATGTAGGTTATTACGAAAAGTTAGGTCAAATAGCTTATAAGAACTTAGACGGATTTTTTCCTAAGGCCTATGAGGTTCCTTCCTTCTATAAAAAACTCTCAAAGAGATTTAGCTGCTTAACAAATTTAGTTAGCATAATCTCCCAAGATTTCTTTTCAAATAACTTGGGAGAAATGGCATATTTAATTGTTACGGACAAAAACAAAGTTAAAGTCTCTTAACTACGACCAACTATAACCGTACTAAATTTCTTAGATAAAGCTTTTTTGATTCCTTTGGTGAAGTCTTCATATTTTAATTTTCGAATTTCATCATTTCTTTTATGAGGGTAGTCCAATCCTAAGTTTTGAAAAACGGGAACCGAGTACAAGTTGGCATAGTCATCGTTTGTTTGAATATTGAGAAGGGTTTGACCTTCAATCATCTTTTTAATTCTTTCAAAATCCTCTTTAGATAGTCCATTCACTCTTATTTTTTCTATTATTCCTTGTATTGCCTTTAAGGCGGCATCAACTTTGTCATGGCCCGCAGCTATGTAAATTCCCCAGTAGCCACCTTCAAGAGCTTTGAAATGAACTGGTTGAGTAGCGTAGCAAAGTCCTTGTCGATCTCTAACTTCAACAAATAACTCTGAACTTTGACCCGATAAAAAAGTTGAAATCATTTTTAGGTAAAGGTTTTCTTTGGAGCTAAGTTTGTCAGTTGTAATCCCTGTGAAGATTTGAGTCTGTTCTCGATCAAAATCGATTCTTGAATCTTTGGCTTTATATTTAATGATTTTGTTTTTATTTACTTTTTCTTTTCGTGATTTTAGATCCTTAATTTTTTCTAAAATCATTTCTTGAACCTCTTCTAGTTCTAGGTTTCCACAGTAAGTTATAAGTAGGTCAGAGTTTCTAAGTTTCTTTTCATGTAGTGAGATAACATCTTTACGACTAATCGTTTTCACGCTTTCTGAGGTTCCAAGAATGGGACGAGAGTATGGGTGAGATCCAAAGAATGTATTTGAGACTTCTTGAAAACAAATCTTCACTGGATCTTTTTCTTGGTTCCCAAGAACTCTTTGGGTTACTTTTTTTTCATGACTTATGAACTTCGCAGGAAACTGAGGTCTAAGTAGAGTTCCAAAGAAATGACTTAGAAGAGTTGTATAATGGTCTGTAAGTCCATGCATACTTAGTCCGTAGGCATTTTTCCCAGCAAACCCATTAATTGACGCCGACTTATCCTCTAGGTCCATCTTAAGGTCATCGTAGCTAACACCTTTGTAACCCTTAGTTATTGTTCCAGATAATAAGTGGTAAATACCATTATTTTTCTTAGTTTCTTCAGTTAATCCTCCTCGCATATATGCCTGCATAACAAAAGTTGGATTTAGGTCGTTCTTTCTATATAGGAGTTTAATACCTTCTTTAAGTGTCACCACCTGAACCTGTGGATCATGTTTTGAAAGTAAAGTGTCTTTTGATTTTACTTTGGCAGATTTAGAACCTTTTAGTTTTGAGTAGATTTTAAGGAAACTCTCAAGCTCCTTTGCTGCTATTGATTCATTTTCACTTTCTGGAAGCTGTAGGCTTAGGTGGATAGGTTGATCAAGAATATTTTTAAGAGCAGAGTTAACCTCTCCTACTGTGGTTCTTTTTAGGTTATTTAGAAACTTTTCATCAAAATCTAGATCATCAGTCTGTGCAAAATTGTGACCTAAAGAAAAGGCAAAGGATTCAACTGTTTCCATCTCATAAACTTTCGAGGCGATATACTGGTTTTTGATCTTGTTTACTTCCTTAGAGTTCATCCCTAACTCTTTTGCTTCTTTCAACGTTTGATTAAGCTGCTTAAGGATGGCTTTAATATTCTCGAACGGAAATGTAATTCGAGCTATATGAAGGCCACCATCGTTCATGAACATTGTGGAGCCACCACTTGAGTTAGCTAAACTTTTATTAATCACAAGATCTTTATAAAACCTAGAAGTTTCTCCGTGTCCAAGGCAGTTGATTGCCAAGTCTTCGGCGGGGGATTTTCCATCTCTAATATTTGGTGCCTGAATTGATAAATACAATTGGCATAAATGAACATCTTTCTTATGAATGGCATAGGAGCTTTTATTGTTTAATTCAAATTTTGGGAATTCACTTTTTGGCCCCGACGGTAAGTTAAACTTATTGATAGTTTTCTCTAAATCTTTTCTGTTAGTTAGGTCTCCAGCAACAACAAGAAAACTGTTAGACGTATTATAATAGTTTTCTCTAAAACCTTTTAATTGCTCTCTAGAAAAACTTTTTATTGTGTTTTCATTCCCTAGTATGGGGTGATCATATCCATTTTTAAAACATAGTTTCTGTAACTTTTGAAAGCTTAGCTGTCCTGGGTTGTCTTGAGAACGTCTATATTCCTCAAAGACAACTTCTCTTTCTGGCTCCAAATCTTCTTGTTTAAACATAGGGTTTGAAACCATATCCATTAAGATCTCTACCGTTTCATTGATATGATTCACAGGAGTATTAATGTAATAGCAGGTATAATCAAAAGACGTGAAGGCATTTAGTTCTCCGCCGAAAGACTCTACACTGTGAGCAATGTCGGCCCCGGGTCTTTTCGGTGTTCCTTTAAAAAACATATGCTCAAGAAAGTGAGCAATGCCAAAATCCTTTTCCTCTTCTAGTGCACTTCCGGCTCGAAACCAAATTTGAACTGAAGCTGAAGTTGATCCGGGTGAATCAACAAAAACGGTATTTAGTTTATTATCTAGTACGACTTGCTCTTTATTCATAGGTTCCTCTGAGTTGTCACAATGAAGATATAATTATAGAAGATAGCACTCAGAAAAACAGGATATTTTGATGGATAAAGTTGAGTCGCTTTATATTCATTTTCCACTTTGTCGTCACTTGTGTAATTACTGTGATTTTTATAAAACTGCGCCTAGCGTAAACGACAGAACTGTTAAACTAAACGAATTTCAATCACTATTATCAAAGTCTATTACTCGGCTAAATCAATTATTTAAAGATTCAGATGCTAGCTGGGGTAAGCTTAAAACTTTATATATTGGCGGTGGAACTCCTTCACTGTGGGGCGAAACTGGAGCCAGTTTTTTAAAACAATTCTTAGAAAAAAACCAAATCATATTTTCAGATTCGCTTGAAGCAACTTTAGAAGTAAACCCAGGGACTTGGACTGATGAAGGTCTTGAGGCTTTTCAGAGTCTAGGATTTAACAGGTTCTCTTTGGGCGTTCAGTCTACTGAAAATAAATTTTTAGAGAAGATTGATCGCGTTCATAGAAAAGAGGAAGTGCTTAAAACATTAGAGAAGTTTAAAAATATGAAAGTGAACTTCTCAGTAGATTTTATGCTTGGATTGCCATTTTCAAAAGAGCTTAATAGAAATATTATAGAGGAACTGGAAGAGATCACTTCCTATGAACCAGATCATATAAGCCTTTATATCCTTACAGTAAAAGATAATTATCCCTTTTATAGCAATCTCCCCGATGATGAATGGATTGAAGATGAGTTTTTAAAAGTTTCGGACTTTCTTCGAAATAAAGAGTATGAGCATTACGAAGTTTCTAACTTTTGCAAACCTAAGAAACATTCTATTCATAACTCTAAGTATTGGCGTGGAGAGAGTATTGCGGCCTTAGGTCCTTCTGCTACTGGTTATTTCTCTGGAAGCAATAAGCGCTACAAGTGGAAGACACTAGGTCCGGAATTTGAAGTTGAGCAATTGAGTGAAAGTTCAGCAAGGATGGAGAAATTCTATTTAGGTTTAAGAACCAGCCAGGGAATAGACTTAACAGAATTCTTTGAAGCTAATCATTTGAAAAACATGCTTGATTTAGGTAAAGAGTGGAGTAAGAAAAGACTCTGCAAACTTAATGATAATCACTTGCTTTTAACGCCCCGTGGCTATCTTATTATGGATAGTTTGATGGATGAAGTCTTTATAAAGGTTAAATCCCTTTAAAAACAAAGGCTTATAGCCTTATAAAAAAAGTTTTTTTCTCAGCGTTGACACTGGGCCCTGAGACCCCATCTTGTAACTAAGAAAAGAGAGGTTAAATCAAATGAGAGAAACGGAAGAAAAAGTTGAAGTTGAAGTTGAGATCGAGGCTACTGCCGAGAATGATGCTTCCGTTGAAGAGACTGTTAATGAAGAGGCTGAAGGCGAGCAAGTCGTAAGCCAAGAAGATAATGTTGAGGTTTTAGAGCCTAAGAAAGAGGAAGAAGACTTCAAGGCTAAGTATCTTTATCTAGCTGCGGAAATGGAAAACATGCGCCGTCGTTATGAGCGTGAAAAAGAAGGCCTGATTAAATATGGCAATGAAAAAGTTTTATCGGGGCTCTTAGAAGTTGTAGATAATTTAGATCGCACCTTAGAGGCCATAGCCAATGATGAAGATGAAAAAATTAAAAATATAGTGACAGGTATTGAAATGGTTAGAAACCAATTTCTAGATGTACTGAAAAATAATGGATTAGATGAAGTTAAAGCATTGGGTGAAGAGTTTGATCCAAACTTTCATGAGGCTTTGGCGCAGCAACCGGCGGAAGGGAAAAAGGATCAAGAGATTCTTTCTGTTTTTCAAAAAGGATACCTCCTGAATGGAAGACTTCTTAGGGCCGCAAAAGTAATTGTAGTTAAAAATTAATTAAGAATAGTAAGGAGAAGATCATGGGTAAAATTATTGGAATTGACTTAGGGACAACAAACTCTTGTGTGTCTGTATTAGAAAATGGAAAGTACAAAATCATAGCTAACGAAGAAGGTCATAATACGACTCCTTCAGTTATTGGATTCGGTAAAGATGATGAAAAAATGGTTGGGCAAGTCGCAAAAAGACAAGCTGTTACTAACCCATCTAAAACACTATATGGTATTAAGAGACTTATTGGTCGTAAGGCTGATGCTCCTCAAGTAGCAAAATTTAAAGAAGTTGCTCCTTTTGAAATTTTTGCAAATAAAAATGGTGATGCTTGGGTTAAAGTTGATGGAAAAGAATATTCACCTCAAGAGCTTTCGGCCATTGTCCTAGAAAAACTTAAGAAAGCTGCTGAAGATTACCTTGGTGAAACTGTTTCTGAAGCTGTTATTACAGTTCCCGCATACTTTAATGATGCTCAAAGACAAGCAACTAAAGATGCCGGTCGTATTGCTGGACTAGATGTAAAAAGAATTATTAATGAGCCTACAGCGGCTGCTCTTGCTTATGGATTAGATTCTAAGCAAGACAAGAATATTGCTGTGTTTGACCTTGGTGGTGGTACTTTTGATATCTCTGTTCTTGAAATTACAGGGGACGGCGTTTTCGAAGTTAAAGCAACTAACGGTGATACTTTTCTTGGTGGTGAAGACTTTGATGAATCAATCATTAACTGGCTAGCTGATGAATTTAAAAAAGATAACAGTGTAGATCTAAGAAAAGATCAGATGGCACTTCAAAGACTTAAGGAAGCAGCTGAAAAAGCTAAACATGAACTTTCAAATGTAACTAGTACTGATATTAACCTTCCGTTCATTACTGCGGACGCTTCAGGACCAAAACATTTAAACTTAAATCTTTCACGTGCAAAATTTGAATCTTTAATTGGTGACCTATTAGATAGAGTAATTTCACCTTGTGAAACAGCGATTGCTGACTCTGGTTTATCGAAAGATGAAATCCACGAAGTGGTTCTCGTTGGTGGCTCGACTCGTATTCCTCTTGTTCAAGAAAAAGTAAAAGCTATTTTTGGAAAAGAGCCTTCTAAAGGCGTTAACCCTGATGAAGTTGTTGCCGCTGGTGCCGCTATTCAAGGTGGTGTTCTTGCTGGTGACGTCAAAGATGTTCTTCTTCTCGATGTAACTCCTCTTTCTCTAGGTATTGAAACTCTAGGTGGAGTAATGACTAAGATTATTGAGAAAAACACAACGATTCCTACTAAAAAATCGCAGGTTTTCTCAACAGCTCAAGATAACCAGCCTGCTGTTAGTATTCACGTACTTCAAGGTGAAAGAGAGTTTTCTAATGATAACAAAACTCTTGGTAAATTTGACCTTACTGGGATTAATCCCGCTCCACGTGGTGTTCCTCAAATTGAAGTTCAGTTTGATATTGATGCAAACGGTATCGTAAATGTATCAGCGACTGATAAAGCTACTGGTAAGGCACAAGAAATTAAGATTACCGCTGGTTCAGGTCTATCTGATGAAGAAATTGAACAAATGGTTCGTGATGCAGAAGAAAACAGAGATGCGGATTCTAAGAGAAGAGAAGTTGTCGATACTCGTAACCAGCTTGATGCTTTAATTCTTGCTGCAGAAAAAATGATTAAAGAAGGAGAAGGTAAAATCTCTGATGATCAGAAAAAAGAGTTAGAAGATGCAATCACTGAAGGTAAGTCTAAACTAGAAAGCGAAGTTCTTGATGAGCTTAAGGCTGCTATGGAAACTGTTCAAAATGTTTCTCATAAAATTGCTACAGATATGTATCAAGCTGCGGGGGCACAACCTGGTCCAGAAGGAGCGGCTGGCCCTGATGCTGCTGCCGGTGGTCCACAGCCAGGAGCAGAAGGAAGCGACAAGAAAGACGACGATGATGTCGTTGATGCAGACTTCAAAGAAGTTTAATTTAAATAATATTTTATCCCCCTCGATGAGGGGGATTTGTCTATTTAGGGACATCCATGAGCAAAAGAGACTATTACGACATATTGGGACTGCAAAAAGGTGCAGGCAAAGATGAGATTAAGAAAGCTTATAGAAAGCTAGCACTTAAATATCATCCCGATAGAAACCCAGATAATGCTGAAGCAGAGGCAAAGTTTAAAGAGGCTTCTGAGGCAGCAGAAATTTTGCTTAATGATGAAAAGCGAGGACGCTACGATCAGTTTGGGCATGCCGGTGTTGATGGCCAAAGTGGCTTTGGTGGCGGAGGCTTTGGTGGCGGAGGAGACTTCGGCGATCTTGGTGATATCTTCGGAGATATTTTCGGGGACATCTTAGGCGGAGGAAGAAGACGTGGACCAAGATCCAGAGGAAGAGCAGGTAATGATCTTCAGATGGCCCTTAATGTCAGTTTTTCAGACGCAGCATTTGGTGTAGAAAAAACAATCTCAATAAATAGAAGTGTAGAGTGTGACGACTGTGATGGTTCTGGCGGTAAGAATGGCGCTAAACCAATAACCTGCGATATGTGTAGTGGGATGGGTGAAGTCAGAAGGCAACAAGGTTTTTTTACAGTTGCCTCAACTTGTCCGAAATGTCAGGGGACTGGTCAGATGGTCTCGGACCCTTGTGGAACTTGCCGAGGTGAAGGATCAAAAAGAAAGAAAGTAGATATTGCAGTTAAAGTGCCGGCAGGTATTGATACCGGGCAAAGGTTAAAACTTTCTAATGAAGGTGATACCGGAACGATGGGAGGACCATCGGGAGATCTTTATGTTGTTATTCAAGTCGAAGATCATGACATCTTTGATAGAGAAGGATTCAATATTTACTGTACGGTACCTATTAGTTTTAGTCAGGCAGCATTAGGTGATGATATCGAAGTTCCAACTTTAGATGGAAAAGTTGCAGTCTCTATTCCCGAAGGAACTCAGTCAGGTAGAAAAATGCGACTGAAAAGTAAAGGTATTCAAAAGTTAGGTGGATATGGACAAGGAGATCAGATTATTGAAATCCATGTTGAAACGCCAACTCATATCAATGCTGAGCAGAAAGAAATTTTTCAAAAACTAGCTGAACTAGAAGGGAAGAGTAACCCAATGAGTCGTGGTTTTTTTGAAAAAGTAAAAGACCTATTTCATTAATTTAAAGTATTCATTCCTTTACCGACCCGTAGGCACCTAGTAAAATATTGTCACGATAGGTCAAAGGAATGATTATGTCTTTAAAAAGCTTCGTAAGAAAATTTATAGCGGTTACGTTTTTATTGTTCATTGTAGGTTGTTCAGGAATTTCAATGATCAAAGGTGGGAGTCGTTCGGACTTGTACCGCGAAGACTTCCTTAAAAAAATAACAAGTATTAAAACACAGTATAAGCAGGGCCATAGTAAATCTGCCCTGCAAGTTCTAAAGCAAATGCCAGAAGAAACTCTACTACCAGTTGAACGTGCACTTAGAAGAAATTTGATGGGAGTTATTCATTTTTCTGAAAATAACTATGAACAAGCTATTTTTAACTTTGATTTAGGCCTTACAACTTCTCGCTTGGATTCATCGTTAACCTCACAGATACAGCTCAATTTAGCTAGTAGTTATTATAAACTTGGATTTATGGATAAATCTTATGCTGTCTTAAGCCAGGGAGACCCAAAGGTTTTAAAGGATGCTGAGAAGAAAACTTTTTATAAATTAAAATATAAGCTTTCAAAAGAACTGGGCAAAGATCAAGAAGAGCTTAGTTCACTTATTATGTTTCTTTCAGATAAAAAAAGCTTGAGTGATTTAAAGTCGGAGCCATTATTTGAGAAGTTGATCTCAAGTTTCTTTTCTTTGAATAAAAGAGAAAAAATTAGTGTTCTTGAAAATCATGTTGAAGGGCAACCGTTAAGCGTTGGTTATCTTGCTTATTTAGAAGCGGAGAAAATGTACTATAAAGGCGAAAAAGAAGAAGCCACTGAATTATTAGAGTGGGTTGAAAAGAAGTTTGCTGAGAGTAATGAAGTGGATGGCCTTGTTAAGGGGTTTTTCTTTCGTCTTGAAAACTATGCCAAAATAGACCCAAGTTCTATCGGTGTAGTTCTTCCTATGTCCGGTAGCAAAAAGGGATTTGGGAAAAGGGCCATGCTTGGTATTGATCATGCCCTACGTAATCAAATGGCAAGACCTACAATTGAAGGGCAGTCACCTTTTCAAATTCATTTAAAAGACTCTAGTGGAAGCGGTGCTGTTGGAAGCTATAGAGTAAAAGAGTTAATTGATAAACATCATGTGGCCGTAATTATCGGAGGGCTTTTTCCTCAAGAGGCAGTTAAAGAATATCAAGAAGCCAAAAAGTACGGAGTGTTCTTTATTAGTTTAAGTCAGGTTTATTTACCAAAAGAAGAAAAGGATCATCTTCTTTTGGAGATACCGGGTTCAGTAGAGTCTCATTTAAAAGAGATTTTTTCTTCTGACGTCATCACTAATTTTGGAAAAAGAGCGGCTATTCTCTACCCATCAACTTCTAGAGGTAAAGCGTACGTCAATGAGTTTTGGAGAAGAGCAAAGCTTGGAAATATTGAGCTCGGTGGAGTGATTTCATATGATAAGAAGAAGTCGGACTATAGAGAACCGGTAAAGAATCTTCTTGGTTTAAAATTTAAAAGAGAAAGGCAAGAAGAGTTAGATTTAATTACAGAAATTCATTC
Source organism: Halobacteriovorax sp. (assembly GCA_024686135.1). Taxonomy (GTDB): domain Bacteria; phylum Bdellovibrionota; class Bacteriovoracia; order Bacteriovoracales; family Bacteriovoracaceae. The sequence goes on from JAIBDQ010000056.1 coordinate 15,763, forward strand.
TTTAGAAAAGAAAAAGTCTTCGAGAAGAATCCAAACATTAAAGCCCCAGATTGATTTTGACTGGGTTTTTGTTCCTTCTTTGCCAAGAGATACACTTCAGATTGTACCTAGTTTTACCTACTTTGATGCTTTTAGATTAAATATCATAGGAGGTCCAAGCTGGAGAAGTAAGGCCATCTTTGATGAAAGTTATAAACTGGGAAGCCTCTTTTTTGTTGGTGATAAAGTTGGAGAGGCGGCTGATCAATTTTCACAGGCCTTTATTAATCGCTACGGTCAAAAGCCCCGTATTATCGAAATGAGATCCAACGATGCTCTAGGTATAGCAATATCTGTATTACAGGCAACGCCATTTCAAAGTAGAGATGAGTTAGATATTCATATCAGAGGAAGAGAGCTACTTGGTGGGGTTACTGGCGAGTGGAGAATGAATGAGGGTGTTTGGATAAAAGACATGGCCTTTCTTAAGCTACATAGAGGAAAAGTTGCAAACGCTTTTGTGAAAGCTGAGGTGTCTGCACCTACTAGCGAAACCTCACCATAGAAGTTAAACGACTAAGTAATTCCAAATAAAAACCAAATCCATAAGCAAAATTAATAATAAATTGAATATAGGACACTCTCAAAATGAAGAGAGTGTTTCTTTTATTTTTACTAATTTTCCAAGAGAAAAAAAGATTAAGACCTAAATATAAAATGATAGGTAGTTTAAATAAAAAACTTGTATCGAGTAAAAACAACAAGAAAACATAAGTCGTAAAGAAAAATGGAATAAAGTAGATCGGATCGAGACTAGAAGGATAGTAAAAGAAACTTCTAAGTCTACCTGATCCGCTTAGCATTACGGCTCTAAATAGTTGCCAAGTTGATGCTCTTCTCTTGTGATAAACAAATAGCTTAGGAAAGTAATGGGTCTTAATATTCATCTTTTTGGCTTGATGAATAAGAACATTTTCCTCATTCCTAAAGAAGCGCTTATCAAACTCTAATCCATCTTTAAGTAAGGAGTTCTTAACCCACATATTACACAGGATGAGTTTTTTTTCATTAGAGATGCTTGAGCTTAAATCCGTTCTATGTCTATATCTAGTACTGGCGGTTGCTAGTGGGCTTTTAAGTGCTAGGGATAGTGCTTTTTCCCAATTGTTTGAGTTGGGATAATTAGCATCGGGGCCACCAAAGATATTGAGGTCACTATTTTCGTTGAAGATTTTTTTTATTTGATCAAAGTAATCAAATGGTAGAATTGTGTCGTCATCTAAAAAGAAGAGAAAATCAGAGTTGATATCTTTAATCCCTATATTTCTAGCTTCGCCAGGATTAGTTTTCTTTATTGATTTCCACTTTATTTTCGGAAAAGAGTTCTTCAGAAGAAGCGTTGTCTCACTATCATCACCATTTACTACGACATGAATATCAAAGCCAATTCTTTCCTGATGTGGAAGAAGGCTTTGCAAGCATCTTTGTAGCAATTTACTTCGATTAAATGTGATAATTAAAATGGTAAAACTATTCATTCATGCAAGTTTATAGTTTGTGATAGAATTTTACTATGACGCAATTCGAGAAAACATTAAATTTAGAATTTAAAGGCACGA
>JAIBDQ010000158.1 GCA_024686135.1 Halobacteriovorax sp.
GTCAAAGACTTCATCTTTATTGTTTTCTTGACTTGGAGAAGGTGTGGAGGCCGGAGCTTCTGCCGTACTATCTTCACTGCTGGGTTTGTCTTTATCAGATTTCTTTTTAGGCTTTTTTCTTTCAGGGAAAGCTCTCTTTAACTCAGCGGTAATTTCATTTTTAAGCCTTGATTCCACATCAATAAGAATAATATCGCCGCTAGACTTCTTGGTATTGTCAGTAAATAGGAAGTTATCACCACCACCGCCTACCCAAAGGCTCCCAGCACTTCCATTATCTTTAAGATCGTCAGCCTTAATTCGTTTTTCAGCCTGATAATTTCTTTTTACTTGAGGAAGTAGAACTTTGTTATTTGATGAACTAACTAGTCCACTCTTTTTAGATTGAGCATTCTTTCTATAAAAATCGAATTGATCCCCACGTTTACGTGGTATTTTTCTTTTACCATCGGCTCGGTCGAATTCTCTATGCATTTTTCCTACATATGTACTACAGCTTGAGAGAGCGAGACCGGTCAGGATAGTAAGAATTAAAAATTTCATAAGTCCACCAATACCTTGTTAAAATCTACAACTTTACCAATTATCATTCTTTTCGTTTTGGGATTTCTTAGCTTTATGATCTCGCCGAATTTTCCACTTTGGCTGGGAATGCCCGTACCATTTAGTATAAGTCCTCCACTTTTTAAAATTACCTTTGTAGGAATTCCAGCAGAGACCAAATTAATAGGTGTTAAATCTGTAAATTTAAGGCCATTTCCTTCTGGTAATGGCTTATTAAGTTTATAAAAAACTAATTGATCAGAGTTTGTGAAGAACTGTTCTGGTCTTGTGACATTGATTTGCTGTTTCCTAAATAATGAAGGACTAAGTTGAGGCTCAGACGTTGAAATAGCTCTCACTGGGACAAGCGCGATAGTTGAGATATAAACGGTACCTTGCGCCCAGAAAGTTTTAGAAAATCCTTCGACAGGATTTCTAACCTCTAGGGATATATTTTTCTCTCCTGTTGTATGACATAGTTCACAGGAGAGACTTAGGCTAGACTCTAGGTCTAGACCAATCGCACTTTTCTTGTTTAGCATTTTAAGTTTTCCAAAGGACCATCCTTTTCTTAATTTAAATTGCTTTTGAAATTCATTCTTTAGGTTGATAACTTGAATCTTATTAGGTGTTAGTTCAACTTTATAACCAGTGTTAATCATCTCACTTATAGAATTAATAACGTTAGAAGTTAGTACACCACTTGATTTATAGATTTGTCTGCTAAAGTTTCTTCTCACTGTTAAGGGGCAATCGGACTTCTTTATAATACTATTTGAATCTAAGTTCTTAGACTTAGGTAGATAGTAAATCTTTTCAAAAGAATTAATCTTGCAAGTTTTTGTATTACCAAAACTAGAAAAGCTAATAAATAGGGAAGCCAGTAAAATTAATTTCAACTTTTCTACCTCAGGTTGTTAACTGCTTGTAGCATTTGATCAGCTACGCCCATTACTTTTGAATTCATCTCATATGCTCTTTGGGCCTTAATCAAATCAGTCATTTCAGTCATTATACTTACGTTAGAGGTCTCTAGGGAGCCTTGTAGAACGACACCTGTTTTATTCTGACCAGCGATATTCTCGCTAGCAGGACCACTTGATCTCGTTACTCGATAAAAATTTTGTCCAGCGGCAGATAGGCCTACAGGGTTTATAAAAGTATAAACTGGAACAGTTCCTACCTGAGTAGGTTCAACGACATTTTGCTGAAAAGCTTCGACAAGACCATTTTCAGTAATGTTGACGCTTATGGTGCCCGGTGGGAAAACGATTCCCGGCATAACTTTATAACCCTGTTTTGTAACTAGGGTTCCAGTTTTATCAACGTTGAAAGAGCCATCTCTTGTATAAACAACTTGCTGATTAGGGAGGAGAACACCAAAAAAGCCATCACCCTTAATCATAAGATCAAAAGGGTTATTCGTTATATTTGGACTTCCGTCAGTAAATTCCTTTCGAATTGCTGAAACTTTCGCACCACTACCGATTTGCATACCCACACTGTAAACAGTGTTATTGCTTGATCTGGCACCAGGGTCATTAACTGTTTCATAAAGCAGGCTTTCCATCTCAGCTCTACGTTTCTTAAAGCCAACAGTGTTGATGTTGGCAATATTGTTAGAAATCGTATTCACATTAGATTCTTGTGCGGCCATACCGGTTGCGGCAGTGTTAAGTGCCTTTAGCATCGTATGACCCGGTACCGAGTGCAACAGTGCAAAGATAAGAATATTAGAACTTAGAAATTTCATTTACACCTCGAGCTGTGATTTCATCATATGCTTTAATTACTTTTTGAATTGATTCAAAATGTCGATGGGCCTTTATAAGATTACTCATTTCTGCAACCGCATTTACGTTAGATCCCTCTAAGAAACCTTGATGAACTGCTGATTTAGAATCAGAATCTTTAATATTTTGTAAGTCTTTATTAATGTATAAGGAGTTACCTTCTTTTCGAAGCGCATGAAGATCTTCAAACTCAATAACTGAAAGTTGTCCGATTCTGTTACCTTCTTGATAGTATTCACCCTCAAGATTGAATGAAATAGAACCTTTTCCAAGCTCTATAATTCTTTCTTCGGGTTGAGGAACTTTAATCTTTTTTGTAGAAGCGAACTCTCTATTAAGAGCAGACTCGGGAATATCTAGTTTTGATAAAACGGGAAATCCGTCACTAGTTACAAGCTGATTTTTGTTATTAATAGTAAACGTTCCCTTTCTAGTGTAACGAACTCCATTTGGAGTAAGTACTTCGAAAAAACCTTTTCCATGTATTCCAAGATCTAGAGGGTTATTTGTTGGCTGAAGTGAACCTTGTTGATGGTTAGTAAAGGATCCATCTACTTTTACTTGGGCACGTTCAGCCCCATAGGACCGATAAAAGTCAGCAGGTGCCCATTCTTTATTCGGTAGATCAATATCTTTATAACCTTTCTCAATAGTGGTTAGATACTCCTTGAAAGCGAGTTGATCTTTTTTGAAACCAGCAGTGTTTGCATTGGCAACATTGTTGGCAATAGTCTCAACATTCCTTTGCTGCGCTATTGCTCCTGAAATTGGTACCCATAGATCTTTCAAAAATCACCCTCCTGGTGATCGAGTCTCTAGGTAAATTGTACCTTAAGCGCCAAAAGTTCCACACGAGGCAAAATACTCCTGCAAGTTAACTGATTGATATTAGGAGGGTAATTTGTAGTTATTACAATGCGCCATTGGAAATAACTGGCCTTGTAGGACCAGTTTTGTGGCGTTGCGTTATTGCGCTGGGAATCATGAAGGAAGTGGCTCAAGTATTTAAAAATATTTGGAAAAATATACCGATTAAGAGAGAATTTACCGTCATTAATTTGTCTGAGCAACATGCTCAACTTCGGAGAGCTAAATGGCTGAGAAAAAATCTGTTAATTTGGAAAAATCATTAAGTGAATTAGAAAAGTTGGTAGATAAACTTGAAAGTGGGGATTCAACCTTAGACCAAAGTTTGTCTCTTTTTGAAAAGGGCGTCTCGCTTTATAAAGATTGCAAAAAAGAGTTAGATAAAGCTGAGAAAAAGATTTCGAAACTCACCAAAAGCTTAAAAGAAGAGGAGCTTGATTGAAATACTCTTCAATAATTTTGTTTGTTATTTTATGTTTCGGATTTTCTTGCGGGAGTCCGTCTAAAGGCACTTATGATGACGCTGGTTCGAATGTTGTAGATTTAGATGGAAAGACAAATGAAAAATCTACACCTAGCATTGGTTCCGATAGTGAAGTATCAGCTGTAGGCGTTGGACCCAAGCCAATTGGGCCAAGTCCTCAAGGACCAGATGATGTAAAGCAAAACGTATGGGCATTAGTTCTTAGCCCTGGCCTAAATAGAGTTATTTGTCATGCTGTAGCAGTGAGAGCACTTTATGAAAAGGGAATAAGGTTTAATATAATTACTGGAAGTGGAATGGCTTCAATCGTGGCGGCTTATTTAGCACTAGGAACAACACCAGAGATTATTGAATGGAGATTCCACAAGTTTTTTCAAAAGTCGGAAGGAATGAAACCATTTTCTAAAAACTGGATAGAAAGAGTAGAAAAAGATCTTCTCAAGGACTTTGAAGGAAAAAAGATTCAGAATACCAAAATTACTTTACTCATACCCGTTTATAATGAAATGGAAAGGAAAGTGAATTATCTTAGAAGAGGTGATTTACATAAAAGTTTATTAGAAAACCTAAGGCTGGGTTCAAAAGTACCTAATAAAGTAAATAGTGTGATCACATACGATAGAGTTGATTCTTCGAGGTTAATTAAGCTAGGCGCTCAAAAGATAGTCGAAATAGATGCCTTAGGAAAAAGAGTTAAGTTCGAAGGAAGTGCAGATTATTTATTTGGAATTTATGGAAGATTAAGTTCTATGTCTAAAGAAAAAAAAGAGAATCACTTTTTGGTGGAATTACCAATAGAAAACTTCTCTTTGGATTCAATAAAGGATTTACCTGAATACCTTAGAACTTCATATTTGTTTGTTCGTGATAATTCAGTCGAAATAAAAGAGAATTTTCTAAGTAGGAATAAAAATTGATTAAGCAAAACTTGTATAAACTATTAGGCGTTGGTGTAGCACTTGGTGTTATAGGTGCAGTTTTTGGGGTAAGTGTTATTGTTTACTTTTCCTTTACTCTTCCTAAAATAAGTAAGCTCTCAGATTATTCTCCGCCAATAACCTCACAAATTTTAGCTAAAGACGGAACAGTCCTTGCTAGCCTCAGTAAAGAAAAAAGAGAAATAATCCAATTGGATGAAGTACCACCTCTTGTTATTGATGCCTTTCTTTCTGCTGAAGATTCTCAGTTTTATGAACATCAAGGGGTGGATTACTTAGGTGTTATGAGAGCAATGATTGCTAATATTAAAGCAGGTAGGGTCGTGCAGGGCGGGAGTACAATTACTCAACAAGTAGCTAAGTCCCTTCTGTTATCGCATGAGAGATCTTTCACACGTAAGCTTAAGGATTTCTTGCTTGCCCAGAGGATAGAGAAAAAACTATCTAAAAAAGAAATTCTATTTCTATACCTTAATCAAGTTTACCTTGGTGGTGGATATTATGGGGTTAAAACAGCATTCCGAGGTTATTTTGGAAAAGAACTTTCAGAGGCAACAGTAGCTGAAGCGGCCATGGTTGCGGGGCTATTGGTTGCACCTGGAAAATATTCTCCTTATATAAACCCTAGTCGCGCCAAGAAGCGTCAAGCTTATGTTTTATCTAGACTGTTGGCCAATGAGAAGATCAGCAAGGAAGACTACGATCAGGCAGTTGAAGAAGAAATAAAGTATCGAATAAGGAAACCGTCTTATTTTAAGGCCGGTTATTTCACTGATTGGGTTAGGCAGAGAGTTATAGAAAAAGTAGGAGAGGAAAATTTCCTTAAAAATGGTTTTAGGGTTGTGACAACCCTTGACTGGGAATTGCAGAAAGTTGCTGAAAAAGAAATCAAAGAGGGAGCAAAGGCCATTGATAAGAGACAAGGATTTAAAGGACCTCTTGGACACCTTGATTCCGAAGCAGCTTTCAGAGAGCATTATCAAAAAATTAGAGTTGAAAAGTATAAAGAAAACTCAAACTATTTTGTCGTTAATAAAGAAAGAGAAAAAGTATTTGAATTGAGTTTAGATCCAAACGAGATTCTAGCGACTGAAGAGTTTATTAAAGAGAGACAAGAAAAGATTAAATATAAACGTTTTTATCCAGGCTATAGGAAGGACGATCCGCTTCTTAGTCAAATTAAAAAAGAAGAAAACTATGAAGCTGTAGTACTGAAAGTCTTGGATCCAGAAAGACTTATTATTGTTTCTGTCGGTGGTGTTACTGGAATTATGGGGTATGAGCAATTTAACTGGGCCCATGAACGAATTATTCAAGAAGAAAGACATTTTTATCCTTATGTGACTAGACCAAGTTCCATTCTAAAGAGGGGGGACGTGGTTTTAGTTAAGGTACTCGATAAAAAAGTAAAGTTTCATAAAACTATGAGAAAGGCAGCATTTGATAAAAGACTTAAATCAAGTAAGTATTTATCTGCAATTGCTAAAGAAAACTATCTTCTCTGCTTATTGGATCAGGAGCCGGACGCACAGGCGGCCTTAGTTTCAATTTTACCTTCCACAGGTGAAGTTATTAGTTTTGTAGGTGGTTATGACTTTTCAAAATCTCAATTTAATCGAGCTATTCAGTCCCAAAGACAGCCTGGCTCCTCCTTTAAGCCATTATTATTTGCTGCTGGTTTAGAGAATGGATATACACCGGCGACAATCATAATTGATTCTCCCGAGGCATTGGGTGGATATGATGCTTCATTGAATTGGAAGCCAAGAAACTATGATGGAAAATTTAAGGGACCTATTACTTTTCGAAACTCATTGGAGCAGAGTAGAAATGTTCCCACAATTAAGATTGCCGAGAAGTTGGGTGTTTCTAAGGTTTTGGACTTCTCTAAAAGGATAGGTTTTAAGGCCACATTGGATAAAGATTTATCCCTGGCACTTGGCTCATTTGGTGTCACCCTAATGGATATGGTTGCAACCTACGGAATTTTTCCTAACGGAGGAAAACTTCTAAAAATAAATTCTGTTATAAGTATTACTGATAGAAATGGGGAGTCATATTTTTTAGATGAGCATGAAGCTGAGCCTACACCAACACCTGAAGCTGAGCTTGAGGTAGAGCCATCTCCAGAGCCTGTAGAGGTTGTTGAAGGTGAAAGTGAGGAAGAGCCAAAAGTTAAAATAAATCCTTTTCTTGAGAGCTTGGGCGGAGATCAGGTTTATGATGAGAGGCTTTCCTATATTATGACTAATCTGATGAGAGGTGTTGTTCTTCACGGTACGGGAAGAGGGGTCAAATCTGTAAGTCAGTATTTAGGTGGAAAAACAGGAACGACAAACTCATATGTGGACGCTTGGTTTACCGGGTTTTCATCAAATGTGGTTACTGGAGTATGGACGGGATTTGATGATAACAAAACTCTAGGCTGGGGTGAGACAGGTGCTAAATCTGCACTTCCAATTTGGAAAGAATATATGAGTGCGGCACTAAAGAAGTTTGGTGAAAGCGA
>JAIBDQ010000083.1 GCA_024686135.1 Halobacteriovorax sp.
CTTTACTCGCTTGCAATGCCTTTTACATTTGCAGTAGCTAAAGAAGTTGTTGAAAAGTACGGAAAAGAATTCCTAAACCACCCAGTTGGAACAGGCCCATTTCTTCTTCCAGCATTTACTCAAAGTAATAAAATCACTTACACAAAGAACCCTAACTTCAGAGAAAAGAAGTATCCTTGTGAAGGTGATGCAAATCTTAAAGCAAAAGGTTTTATGGCAGATTGTGGGAAGACTCTTCCACTTGTAGATAAAATTATTGTTAATATCATTGTTGAAAGTCAGCCACGTTGGTTAAACTTTCAAAAAGGAAAAGTAGAGTATATCTCAGTTCCTAAAGATAACTTTGATGCTGCTATTCCAGATGCTAAAAACTTAGATCCTAAGTTTGTAGAAAAAGGCGTAAGGCTTTCAGTAACTCCATCTCTTGATGTAACTTACACGGCCTTCAACCACGACAAAAAACTTTTTAACAACGTTAAGCTTCGTCAGGCCATGAGTCTTGCTTACAATGTTGATGAGTCAAATAAGCTTTTCTATAACAACACGGCTATGCCTGCTCAATCAGTAGTTCCTCCAGGAATCGCTGGTTATATTCCAAACTACACGAATCCTTATAGAGGAAATGGAAAAGCAGACCAGATTGAAAAAGCTAAGAAACTTCTCGCTGAAGCTGGATATCCAAACGGAGAAGGACTTCCTGAGATTTCTTATGACTGTCCTTCATCAACGACTTCACGTCAGATTGGAGAGTATTTCAAAAAGCAAATGGCTCAGATTGGTGTAAAAATTAAGGTTATCACTAACCCATGGCCAGAGCTTCAAAAGAAGATCACAAACCGTAACGTTGACCTTTACGGAATTGCTTGGGGAGCTGATTACCCAGATGCTGAAAACTTTTTACAGCTTCTATACGGACCAAACAGATCTCCAGGTGCTAACGGTTCTGGATATGATAATCCTGAATTTAATAAGCTTTTTGCTTCGTCAGCTGTAATGCAAGATTCTCCAGAAAGAACTGCTCTTTATGAGAAAATGTATAGAATTGCTGCTGAAGAGATGCCATGGATTTATGGTGTTCACAGACAGTCTTACACAATCGTAAATGGTTGGCTTAAGAATTATATGTCTACAGACTTCGAAGCTGGTCAAGGCTCTTACTTAAGAGTTGACCTTGAAGCTAAGAAGAAGCTTATGGAGAAGTTTTAATTAAATGAATATTTGGGCCTATATAATCAGACGACTCCTTTATGTCATTCCGGTACTACTTGGGGTGTGTCTGATTATTTTTGTTTTATTTAATATGGTGAGTCCGGATCCCACCCTGATCATGCTCGGTAAGCATGCCAGCTTAAGCCAGATGGAAGACCTGAGAAGAGAACTAGGATTAGATAGATCTTGGTTCCTTCAGTATCTAGATGTTGTAAAATCGGCTTTTACTTTTGAATTTGGTAGATCTTGGTCTACCAAGCAAGAGATCATTGAGATGATTAAAGCAGGAGCTATTCCTTCTTTAACCCTTTCTGTGCCCGCTTTTGTACTTTCGACAGTGATCAGTATCGCGATTTCATTATTTGTTGCTTTCTTCAGAGGAACTTTTATTGATAAGAGTGTGGTTTTCCTTTGTGTCACCATGATGAGTATTTCATCACTGGCCTATATTCTCTTTGGTCAATGGTTCTTTGCCTTTAAATTAGGTTGGTTTGAGATTTCGGGTTACGAGTTTGGTTTTCCAGATTTTGTTCCTTATGTGATTCTCCCAGTCATTATTTGGGTAATGCTTGGGCTTGGACCTGATGTTCGTTTTTATAGAACTATTATCCTAGATGAAATTTACCAAGACTACGTGAGGACAGCGCGAGCAAAGGGTCTTGGTGAAAAGGTGATCATGTTTAAACATGTTCTTAAGAACGCCATGATTCCTATTATCACCTATGTAATTATTCAAATTCCATTTCTAATCTTAGGAGCTCTACTACTTGAGAGTTTCTTTTCTATTCCTGGGCTTGGAGGGATTACTCTAAATGCTATTAACTCTTCGGATTTTCCGGTTGTTAAGGCCATGACGATTCTTATCTCAGTTGCCTATATTTTATTTTCAGTCCTAACTGATGTTCTTTATACATTGGTAGACCCACGAGTGAGGCTGAAATGATGATAAACGACGCTCCAAAGAAGTCTAAATCTCTTTGGCAGCATGCCTTTTCAGAATTAACTCGTGATAAAATGGCGATGACTTGCTTAAGTATCGTCGTCATTTATGCAGTCATTGCTGTCTTATCGGCTCTAGGATTTGTTGGTGGAGATTGGGCCAAGGAGATTGGACCTTCTTATGCAGCTCCTTCAACTGAATTTATTTTTGGGCTCGATATTTTTGGAAGAAGTGTCTTTGACAAAATGATCAAAGGGACTGAAGTGGCCATGTCTATTGGACTTGTTACTGCCATTATCTCAATGATTATTGGTGTAGCTCTTGGTGCAACTGCAGGTTACTTTGGTGGTAAAATCGACGAGTTTATCGTTTGGTTTTATACCACTTTCACTTCTATTCCTTATATTATGCTTCTTGTGGCTATTACTTTCATCTTAGGTAAAGGCTTAATTGCAATCTACCTAGCTCTAGGATTAACCTCTTGGGTAAACCTTTGTAGACTTATTCGTGGTGAAGTTATCCGTCATAAAGACAGAGAATACGTTCACGCTGCAGCAGCAATTGGTGGTGGCGACTTTAGAAAACTTTTTAAGCATATCCTCCCGAATGTTCTTCATATCGTGATTATTAATTTTTCTCTTCAATTTCAAACGGCGATTAAGTCTGAAGTCATCTTATCTTTTTTAGGTCTAGGTGTTCAGGGTCGTCCAAGTTGGGGAACAATGATTGATGATGCAAAATTAGAACTAGCTCGTGGAGTATGGTGGCAATTAGCAGCAGCTACGCTGGCCATGTGGATTGTCGTACTTGCTTTAAATATTTTAGGTGATGCTCTTCGTGACGCACTTGATCCGAAGCTTAAAGGTAAGTAAACTTTAAACTGAATTTAACAGGAATTGCTTAATGGCAGAGAAAATTTTAGAGATCAAAGACTTATGTGTTGAGTTTAATACCGATAGAGGTGTGATCCGTGCAGTTAATGGAGTTAACCTTGAAGTTTATAAGGGGAAAACTCTTGGAGTTGTTGGCGAGTCAGGTTCTGGTAAGTCTGTTACAGCACTTTCAATTATGCGTTTGATTCCGAGCCCTCCTGGTAAGATTGCAAGAGGAACAATTGATTATAGAGGCGAAAACCTTCTAGAGATTCCTTTTGATGAAATGAGAAGAATTCGTGGTAATAAGATAGCCATGATTTTTCAGGAGCCAATGACATCATTGAATCCAGTTTTCACTGTTGGAAATCAAATCGAAGAAGTTTTAGAACTTCACCAAAAAGAATTATCAAAAGAACAAAGAAGAGATAAGGCCATCGAGATGTTGCATCTAGTAGGTATTCCTTCTCCTGAAAAAAGAGTTACAGAGTATCCACACCAGTTATCTGGGGGGATGAGACAAAGAGTTATGATTGCCATGTCTCTAGCTTGTGAACCAGATATTTTAATTGCTGATGAGCCTACAACTGCTCTTGATGTGACCATTCAGGCTCAAATCTTAGAACTGATGAATAAGCTTCAAAAAGAGCTTGGAATGGGGATCATTATGATTACCCACGACCTTGGAGTTGTTGCAGAGACTTGTGATGACGTTGCCGTTATGTATTGCGGTCAAATTGTGGAAAGAGCGGAAGTTAAAGAGCTTTTTAATCATCCACAGCATCCATATACAAAGGGTTTGATTGAATCAATTCCATCATTTGATTCAACAACTGGTGAGAGGAAAGACAGGCTTCCTACAATTGAAGGTATGGTTCCATCATTATTTGATCTTCCAGATGGTTGTAACTTTCAAGACCGTTGTAACTTTGCCACGGATAAATGTCGTGGTTCTGAAGGTGAGCCAGTACTTAAGTCGATCGGTACGCATCATGATGCCGCTTGCTTTCACCCATTAAGTTAATTGCGTTGGAATCGTAAAAGGATAAATTAGATGAGCGAATATCTTTTAGAAGTAAATAATCTAACAAAGAAGTTCCCAATTAGAGGTGGGATTTTTGGAAGAGAAGTCGGTGCTGTTTATGCAGTTAATGATGTCAGCTTCAAGATTAAAAAAGGCGAAACTCTCGGATTAGTGGGAGAGTCAGGCTGTGGGAAAACCACATTAGGTCGTTCATTACTTCGTCTTATTGAACCTACTGCCGGAGAAGTCTTTTTTAACGGCGTCGATATTACGAAACTTGATGCTGACGGTATGAGGGAAATGAGAAGAAAGATGCAAATTATCTTTCAAGATCCGTATGCCTCATTAAACCCAAGAATGACTGTTGGTGGTATCCTTGCCGAGCCAATGGAGATTCACGGTCTATTCAAAGATAAAGAAGAAAGAAGAAAAAGACTCCTTCAATTATTAGATCAAGTTCAGCTACCAGCAGATGCTTTAAATAAATATCCTCATGAGTTTTCAGGCGGGCAACGTCAGAGAATTTGTATCGCTAGAGCACTTGCTGTAGAACCAGAATTTATTGTCTGCGATGAACCAGTATCAGCACTAGATGTTTCAGTTCAGGCCCAGGTTGTAAACCTAATGATGGATTTACAAAAAGATCTTGGATTAACCTTTCTATTTATTGCTCACGACTTGAAAGTTGTTGAGTATATTTCAAATAGAGTTGCCGTTATGTACCTTGGAAATATGGTAGAGGTGGCAGAATCTCACGAGCTTTACGGCGGTGCTAGACACCCTTACACAAAAGCTCTTTTTTCAGCGATTCCTAACCCTAATCCAAACGTTACTCACGATAGAATTATCCTTGAAGGGGACATCCCAAGCCCGATGAATCCACCTGATGGATGTCATTTTCACCCTAGATGCTGGAATGCAACTGATGAGTGCCGTGGTTCTTATCCACCGGTTACGGAAGAAAGCTCGACTCATGCGTACAGGTGTTATAACCCGAATCAGCTTTCTTAATAAAAGTTCAGTAACTTACATACCCGAGCAAAAAGCTTTTTAAGCTTTTTGCTCTTCTTTTTACCTAAAGTTTTTTTATTCGAAAATTCATTAATTCTGGGCACTTAAACACCGAAAAGAAGATGAGGTGTAATACCAATGGATAAGGATAAAGAAGAGAATGCAGACTTTTTGATGGACGATGATTTAGAAGATGAAGGTCTTTTAGGCTTGCCCGTTCAAGAAATAGTAGAAAGTTCTGAAGAGAACTTAGCTCCACTCGTTTTTAATTTGATGGAGATGCATTTTTCTGTGGGAGAAATTTATTGGAATATGAGTAGTGGCAAAAAGATTACACTATTTCATCCCGGTGACTGGATTAGAAAAGAATATCTCCAAAAATTTTTAAGTGCTGGAAAGGATATTCAAATTGATTCAATCTTAAATGAAGACTATTGCAGTAAAGGATTAAATCTATTTGATAAGTTCCTAGATAGTGATGAAGAGAATGAAAAATCTAAATTTAGAGATTCTATCATAGGCTGGTTATGTGACGGTTATTGGAATAACCAAGAACAAGTAGGCTTAGCTGATCTTATGTTCGTATGTGAGCAAAGCTTCTTTAACTTTGATGGAGAAGAAGAGAAGAAGATATTTAATGCAAGTGCTGATTTAATGAAAAGATCATCGATTGTGGGCAGCCTTCTTGTGTCTTTGGCCATTGTTATGGGATATCTTGATAAAAACCTCTTGAAAGATTTGTATCACCTTAGCTTCCTCTTTGATATTTCCTTGGACGAAAATGTTTTAAGTACAAACCTTATCAATGCTCTAGAGCAAGAAAGAAAAACTCCTCAAAGTTGGCATTCTTCTCTTGGGGAAAATGAAGTTTCGACTTTTAAATCTCACTCAGAACTGGGTGTAGGAAAAGCCTTTGCATTCTATGAAAATAAAATGAGCAATCCCGGATTATTAAATTTTATTGAAACTCATCATGAAAGAATTAACGGGCTTGGTTTTCCCTTAGGCTTAAAAGAAGGTGAAATTTCTGATTTAGAGGGACTAATTATTTTTGTTAACAATAGGTTTCCTTACAGTGATATGACGCTTCGTCATGGTGATGCATGCTCTTATTTAAGAGTCCTGATGGAAAAAAATGAAGAGTTAGATGCAGTTCTGACAAACAGGATTAAAAAAATAGTTACAAATGAATTTGAAAATAGAGATTCTGAACATGCCAAATACTTGGAAGTTTCTGGAATCTAAACTGGAGAAGTTTTGGAACAAGAAAAAGTCTTGATTCTAAATTTACTTAAAGAATTAACATCTGAGCTGGATGTAGCTCTTAATGTTGACTCTCTTGACGTTGTGACTTCGTTAGAGGCACTCAGTGGGAGAGCTCCAGTATATGTTCTTGTTGATAGCGAAAATGATCTACCTAAAGTGAAGGAGCTCGAGAGCTCTAGGGTAATCTGTTTTAGCTCGGTTGGTGAGGTAAAAAATTTCCTAAGGAATCGAGGGGACGTTATTTTTAATCCGAGTTTTGCTAAGTCGGACGTAGGGAGGTTACTTCTTGAAAGATTCTTTTCTGGTAGTACTGTTGTTCAAATGGAAACGGCGTATGATGGAATTTTAAAGAACTCACAATCTACAAAATTCTCAAGTCCATTAACTGTAGGTCACTATAGTGATATTATAACTAAGTTTGCTCACTCCGAAAAAGCGGATATTACAGGGCTTAGGACTTTTCTTTCTTCTGTCTCTTCATTTTTTGCATATTTGACGAAAAATAAAGTAAGTTGGTTTCCTCTTGATGTTGATTATGGAACGACTGAGGATGCCCTAGTTGTCCAAATCACTTCTCCGGTAACAAAAATTTATAAAGATTATATAATTAAATCTCTTAACGATACTAATCCGAGAAATCCATTCACAGGGTTAATGGATATTTGCACTAAGCAATCTCATGCGGTTGATCTCTACTATCTAGAGAAGGCTAATAAACTAGTTATTACAGGAGTATGGCTAAAAGATATTAGTGCCCTGGACTCTAACTTTTTTCCAACCCTATTAACTAATCAGCTGTATACATTTGAGGAGCTCAAGACATTAAGGAAAAATACATTAACGAGTAAAATTGTTCTTACTCAAGAAGAGATGAATATAAACTATGATGTGATCCCAGGAACGGGTGTTGAAGTTTTTGAAGAAGAACCCTTTGAAGAGAACAAAAACCTAATCACAATTAAAGCTTTTGTCGACTTCATAAAAATGTTTAGAGAAAACGAAAAGGATGCAAAGCCTAAAGATGAGCTTGTCCTGAGAGATATCGCTAGGTATTTAAGGAAATATCCAGATCAAAGAGAAGTCAATAAGCTCGAGCAAAGTGATAGGGAAGCAATCTTAAGATGCTTTTCTGATCAGAATGCTATAGAGGAATTAGAAGAAACAATTACAACAGTTAAGTCTTCTATAGATAAAGAAGATTTTCTTCAAACGGTTATTGATAATCTAACAGAACTTGAAGAAGAGGATGCTGTTAAGTTGATGGGTAGTCCTCAAGAAAAAGAATCCATTCAAAAAATAAAAGGTTCTAAAGAAGAGGAAGTCAGCCAAACTATAAAAGGCTCTAAAGAAGAAGAGGAAGTCAGTGAAACTATAAGAGGCTCTAAAGAAGAAGAGGAAGTCAGCCAAACTATAAAAGGCTCTAAAGAAGAAGAGGAAGTCAGCCAAACTATAAAAGGCTCAGAAGAAGAGAAGGATGAAGAGATTGTCATTAGTGGAAGTAATGAAGAAAAACCAGGAGTCATGAAGATCAAAAGTCTCCCTCAAACTGAAAAAGAGGAAAAACAGTTTATAAAAGTTGCTGACGATAATGTGCAAGCCAAAGAAGCCTTTGTGTTAAAAGGGAGTGAAGAGATTGATCTTGGCGATGTTCGTGAGGCCATGAGAAAGAAAAACTCAAAGCCGGGCAATGAAGACTCGGAAGCTCTTGATTGGGAAGTTCAAAAGAGAAAAGTTACTGAGAAAGTGGCTGCGAAAATTCAAGAGATCAAAGATGGTTCAAATGATAAAGATATTGAGTCACTAGAAGAAGAAATTATCACCGTCTTCAAAGAAGAGATGGGAGAAGACTCTGAACTTATTTCTGTGGCTAAGGCCGTAACTGAAGATGCATCGAATAAGCTGATCTCGGAAAAACTAAAAGCAGTTGATGATGCCAAATTAAAAATGTCTGAGCAAAGAAACGAAAAGGCACTGGCTTTAAAGGATGAACAGATTGCT
Source organism: Halobacteriovorax sp. (assembly GCA_024686135.1). GTDB lineage: Bacteria > Bdellovibrionota > Bacteriovoracia > Bacteriovoracales > Bacteriovoracaceae. The sequence continues at coordinate 8,321 of JAIBDQ010000083.1, forward strand.
AGGATGACAAAGGTCATCGATAGGATCAAAGAAGAAAATAATGAACTTAAATCTAATATATCAAGTGGTAGTACTAATGTTAGAACTGAGAATACTGTCACTAATGGTGACGATACCGCCTTACAGTTAGAAATTAAAGCAGCACAGAATGAATTAAGAAACTCTCAAAAGGCCTTAGGACTTAAAGAGCTCGCCATTGAGAAGCTTAAAGAAAGTCAGCAGATAGCATTAGACAATAAAGATAAGCAACTTGACCAGATGCAAGAACGTTTAGATGCTATTTTAGATTCAAAGAGTAGTGATGATACCGCTGCTATTACCTCTGAAATGAAAAAAGTTTCAAATGAAAATAGGCTTCTTCAAAGTCAGCTTGATGTTAAAGATAGAACTATTGAAAATATGAATAGGAGAATGGAAGAGAGTGCTCAAAGTGAGAATAACAGATCTTTAATAGAACTTGAAAAGGCTAAAGAGCAAAATCGAGTGGCCCTTGATGCGATGAAAGCGTTTAAGGCAGAGAAATCACAACTGGAAGGAAAACTTAGGTTAGCTGAAAGGGATGCAAGACAGAAAGAAACTGAGCTTAATATTGAAAAGGCGAAATCCTCTAATACAGGTGGCGATAGTGTAAAGGAACTTCGTGAAAAAGATAGAGAGATTCAAGCCATTAAAATTGAACAGAATAAATTGAATGATCAAAATAAAACTGTTTCGATTAGATGTAAGCAATTAGAACAAAAAATGAAATTCTTAAATGCTCAAGTTGAGAGTACCAAAAAAGGTGGCCGTAATGGCGCTAGGGGTGGAGCTCAGGGGGCTGCTGGAAGTAGCGGAAGAGAAAATAAGTTGGCAGTAATGTTAAAGCAGGCAGAAACAGCTAAAGAAAAAATGGCAATGGATACACAGCGCTTAAGTGCTCAAGTTGATACTAAGAAGAAAGAAGCACTTGGTCTCAAGACAGAAATCAATACTCTTAAAAACAAGATCACTGATCTTGAGCAAAAACTAGCTAAATCTGAAAAGAAAGCGGCGTAGGTAAAAAAAAAGCTCTTCATAAAGAAGAGCTTTTTTTAATGGTGCCCAGGAGAGGACTTGAACCTCCACACCAAAGGCACTAGATCCTAAGTCTAGCGTGTCTACCAATTTCACCACCTGGGCATCGTAGGGGTATGTTTTACTGAGATTCGAATAAGTTGGCAAGAATTCTATAATTGTGCAGCGCTAAATTACATTAAGTTTTTTTGAAGGATTTGCAATTAGATTACTAAGAGTAGGTTGATTGGGTTGGTATTTGGCCAAATAGTTATATTCTCCGCCGTCAGATACTTTCTTCCAGGATAAATCACCGTCGTATACCGGCTTATTTATCTTTTTAAGCTGTTCTCTTCGGTCAAGTGTACGCGTAACCTGTTTGGCAATTTCTCTTGGTTGGTCGCGTAGAATACTGTCTATCTTGCTCATAATTTCATATCGGCACCCCGAGTAAAAAGATCAAGTACTATTTTATAGTTTAGTGTAATTTCAGTGGTTTATGAAGGAGCTTCCAGGGCAGGAGCACCGTCCTGGAAGCCTTTCGGGCACATAAGGAGACCTAGGAAGGCCTCCAAATTCTTATTTCTTCTTTGTTGTTTTCTTTTTCGTCACTTTTTTCTTAGCAGCCTTTTTCTTGGCAGAAGAAGTCTTTGTTGCCTTCTTTTTCGCTACTTTCTTTTTTGTCGTTTTTTTCTTCGTGGCCTTTTTCTTAGTCGATTTTTTCTTGGCAGAGGAAGTCTTAGTTTTAACACCAGTGGCCTTCTTAGCCGCATTGGTAGCATCATCCAGATGCTTTTCAATGGTTTTCTTCATGGTTTCAAGCTCTTTGAGTTGCTCGTCTAGAAGCTTTTTAGTCTTCTTGATCTCACCTTCGAAGAATTTTTTCATATTCTTTACTTCGTTGTTATAGCCCTTTCTAAGGTCTTTGATGTTTGAATTCAACATCTTATCAATTTGTTTTTGTCTCTTGGTCTTCATTTTTCTTAAGTTGTCGATTGTTTTGTGAATTTCACTAGATTGAGCAAAGTCAACAAAGTTCTTCTCTAGAGTTCTAAATGATCCAAGTATCTTATTCTTTACGTCAGCCATGCTTTACCTCTTTTGGTGGGCTTGTTTTACAAGTCTAATTTAACTCTTATCGGGGAAATCGCAAGGGGGTTATGTAATATATACTTTACAGGGGGGTTGAAATGTATAGTAAAGTTTACGATATTAGTCCCACGGGCTGAAACCCAGGACATGGTTCTAGAGACCAATAGGAAAGAGACTATGATAACGAATAACCTGAAAGACATTCGAAGAGACTACGGTGTTACTCAACAAGAACTTGCTGAAGGTGTAGGAACAACAAGACAAACTATCCATTCAATTGAGTCGGGTAAAAGTCTTCCTCAGTTGGAGCTTGCTCTTAAAATGGCCTACTATTTTGATGTGAATTTAGAAGAGCTTTTCTTCTTAGACGTCAAAGGCACAATTGAAGAGTCTGTTGAGCCCTTTTCCATTTTTGGAAAAAATTAGAAGTTTCGTCGGGCGTCGCACGTCGCACCGGGTTCATGATTTTTTTGATGGTTGTTCTATAATGGGTAACCGGAGGAACTATGAACCATTCCCATGCCTTAAAAGTCATTGAAAAAGATCTACGTAAAGTCTGCTCTACATCTCTAGGGAGAAGAGCTTTTTTGTCAGCACTTCCTATTTTAGTTGCGGGCTGTGCTAGTGGAGAAAAAACGAGATACCGGGAAGGTGATAATTCCGGTCAATCTACGGCCATGACCATCGCAGATGAAAAACGTATGACTCAAGAATATCTTCCACAAATGTATAAGGAGTATCCAAGAACTAAAAACTCTTATGCTCAAAGATATATATCAAACCTAGGTCATAAAATTGCAGCTGGCAGTGGACTTGAGGGACGTCCTTATAATTATAATTTTACGTTAGTTGATGCAAAGATGATTAATGCTTTTGCTCTACCAGCGGGAACAGTTTTTGTGACAACACCTCTTTTGAAAATGGCAAAAACTGAAGCTGAGCTTGCAGGTGTTATCGGTCACGAGATTGGTCACGTTCAGGCTAGGCATACAGCTGAAAGAATGGATAAGGCTAAAAAAGCACAGAAGAAAACATTGATTTATGGAGCAATTGGAGGACTTTTAGGGGGAGCAGGTGGATACGCTCTTGGCAAATTTCTATGTTCTAAAGAAGACCGTGACTGCTTGAAGAGAGTGGCGATGTATGGGGCCATGGCCGGTGGAGCCGGTGGACTTCTAATTCAAAAGTTCGCCTTCATGGCAAACTCTCGCGAAGATGAAATGGAAGCGGATAGAATTGGTTTTAAGACCGCCATGCAGTCTGGTTTTCACTCTCAATATGTTGGAAATTTTTATTCAGAGCTTTTGAAAATGGAAGAAGCTCATAAGAAGGGACAAAATAAAATAATGTCTTCTTTTGCAGACGCTCTTTCCACACATCCACCAAGTAGAGAGAGAGTTTTACAGCAAAGAGAGCTGTCTAGAGAGTTTTCTGGAAAAGGAGGAACGATCTCCTCACGGGAATTTAAAAAGGCCAAGTCTCTTGTTTAAGAAACTGAACTTGCATTTTTTATAAGGGCAGAACCAACTATTTGTTCTGGAAATAATTCAGCATAGCTTCTGATAATAGTAGGGGAGACCCTTCTCCAGACACTATTTCTATCTAGCTTAGCGCTAGAATCAATTCCCATGGCGGCTAGCATCTCTGCAACTGCGTGAACAGTTTCGTGGTGAAAACTAGCAACTCTAACATATTTATCCTCTACGCTAAGACCTTTGTAGAGCTTTGGATTTTGAGTTGCTACCCCTGCAGGGCATTTATTTGTATTGCACTCTAATGCCTGAATACAGCCTAGGGATAACATCATCCCTCGCGCCGAATAACAGGCATCAGCTCCAAGAGAGATAGATCTCACTATATCAAACCCCGTTAATATTTTACCTGAACAAAGGATCCTAATATCTTTTTTTAGATCGTAGGCTTTGAGTAAATCGGTGGTATAAATAAGCCCATCTCTTAGGCTCATACCTATGGAGTTTGAAAATTCGAGTGGCGCTGCTCCAGTTCCTCCTTCACCACCGTCAATAGTTATAAAGTCTGGTGATATCCCAGTATCCGCCATAACCTTACAAAGCTCTTCAAATTCTGTTGGGGAGCCAAAGCAGAGCTTAAAGCCAATGGGTTTTCCACCAGAAAGTTCTCTTAACCTAGCGACAAACTCAATAAGTCCACTATGACCCGAAAATGCTGAATGACTAGAGGGAGAGGAAACTGTC
>JAIBDQ010000144.1 GCA_024686135.1 Halobacteriovorax sp.
AAAACATTAGTAAAATTAATAGTGCTTTAACTGCTGTGGCAATTTTTGACCGTGGTAGCTGTACGGCTTCTTTCAATGCACATAGCTCTACTAAAAAGGTGGTAGAGGGATACGAGGTACTTTTGAATGATGGAGGTGGAGTCTTAGGTGATCAGCAAGTTTCAAGTGCTATACTTGATGAGTTAAAGACTTTTAAGAATAGAGTTTATAATTTGTATCGTGATACATGTGAGAATCGAAAATCAAAAGAAGATAAAAAAGATGTTGCTGCTGAGGCTTTGAAACTTAGATCGGAATTTGGAGATATCGAGTTTAAGTTCAAAAATACAGGTTTCGTAGGAAATGGACTTAATTCCCCAAGCTATGTGGAAGATTTAATTATTAAATCTTACTCTAAATATTCAGACTTTTGTGTAAAGTTCTATGAAAAGAAGACTCAAGATAAGTACATGCCATCATGTGACGTTAATAGAGATTTACTTCCTTATGAGGACTCAAACACCTCTTCAGCAATAGGGAAATAGTTCACTCCCAGAACGGCCCCGCAGTTTCGCACGCTGCGGGTCTTTCTTTTTAAGAGTCAGTCCAAGGAAATAGGTCGAAGGATAATTGATAACAATCTGATGCTTTTCCTTCACTAGAGATTTTTTGGGCTTCCTTTAGGAATTCATTAAATTTATCTTTTATCTTCTTCGCTGCTTTGGGATTCGAGGAGAAGGTTGCCATAAACATGGTTCGGTCTTTGGGGCTTAATTCGCGGCATCTCTCTAAACCTCTTTGTCTTAGGAAGACTTGGTTTGGAAAAGCTAGTCTTGAATCTTTTGGTAAATGAAGATTACGCTCTAGAATACTAATTTCGCCATCCTTCATTTCAATTAATTCCATTTTGACGAGTTTGTTGAGAATTTCAGAGAATTTTTTTTCTTTTATGTTGAGATGTTCCCTAATGAGAGTAGGGTCTTTTCTGAATCGAGCGGCAGTAAGAGTGATATGAACGAGTTGTATGAGGGGGTCCATATAGTACTCAGCAAATATTGAGGCGTCGTACTCACTTGCTTCCATATCTTTAACTCTAATATTAAGAGCGTTTTTGGAATCTCTTTTCTCTTCTTGAATAGCTTCAATTTCCTTTTGGAGAGTTTCTCTTCTTTCTGGGTAGATCGACCTTTCGAGCTCTAAAAGAAGCTGAAGATAATTGGTCTGCTCTTGATTTAAATCTAAAAACCTAGCGGTCATGAAGAGCTGGTCAGCATTGAAGTCGGCATGACCATTTATGACTTTAGATAAGTAGGATTTTTGGATTCGGATACTGTCTGCTAGGGACTGGAAGGTGGTTGAAGGATTGATTTTCTTCCTCTCATCAACAATTGTGTTGATGATTTTCCGGTAATCCGTTTCTAGAAAGATATTCATAGGCTTAATTTAGCACTTTTTTTCAAATTTACCTAAGCTAAAGATGGTGTCTACCTGTCCGTATTTATTGGCTTTTTTGAATTAAGTTTCCAGTTTGGAAACTTTTTGGTCATTGTTGATTTCTTATTAATTTACGGTTCGAGGCCTCAGAAATACATTGGGTTCAACAAAACGAAACAACACTTCGAACAAACGAAGTTAAAAGGAGAACAAAATGAAAAAACTAATGATCGGACTACTTGCAACACTAACTCTAGCTTCAACGGCATATGCTTATAACTTTCGTGCTGACGCCAGTGTTTATATGACACCAACTTCTGGAGAGGTTGCTGTGTACAACGGACTTAATCAGCCAATCGTATGTAATGGCGGAGTAGAGGGAAGAACAAGAAGCGGTGGAGTTGCTTTCGTAAGAGTAAGCAATATGCAACTTTATCCAGGGCAGACGGCATATGCTTATGTTTATACAAATAACTATGACCATTTTGTAAGAGTTCAGCCACAAATCAGCTGTAGAACTTACTTGGCTTAATTTAAAAAAACAAAACGAAACTTTAGGGAGATTAAAAATGAAAAAACTATTACTTATAACAAGTTTATTATCAATTATTTCAGTAGGAGCATTTGCAGGGTGCAAAGAAGACTCTTTAAGAATGTCCTCATTAACTGACTTGGCCATAGACAATGGAAAAATGGCTCTAGGTTTATATTTTGAAGCCCAGGATGAGTCTGGAACTAGGGCCTTGAACATTATTGAGGAGGCCAATCTTTTACTAGAAGAAGCATTCGATGCTTCTGAAGAGGTGGGCACTTTGAGTTATTACACTTCTTTTAACTGTGAAAGGCAGATTTATAAGATGAGAGCTGAAAGATTTCAGAAGAACGTAGACAGAAACTTAGAGAAACTAATTAGTACACAAGAAAGGCTTGAAGATCTAAGAGAAGAAATTCAATAAGATCTCGGTTTCGTTTGGCCCGGGGGATACTCCCCGGGCTTTTTTTGGGAGGAAAAAATGAAGAATATAATGGTAGGACTATTTTTGATAATGAGCTTAATTAATATTTCTAGCGCCACTGAAGGTTGCATGGAAAAACTAATAAGCACAACTAAGACTTTTGATTTTGCGGAGACTGTCTTTGATAAGGCAATTTCCAGTCAAGAAAAGGCCCTTAGTGAAAAGAGGACGGGAAATTTAAAAGTAGCGCTGCTTTATTCAAACCTAGCAGTTAACTACATAAACATGACTGAAAGAAACCTGTTGGTTGTAGTAGAGTCGTCTGATGACATGAGCTTTGAATGCCTCAGCCCAGAAGACGATATTGCTAAGATTCTATTTAAGATTGCAAAGAGAGAAATAAATAGAATGGAGAATTTGAGCAAGAGTATTTATGAGCTTAACAGCACTCTTCCTTAATCTTAGTCCGCTAAGTTAAGTCCAGCGGATAAGGTAGTTAATGGGTGGTGGGTATTCTTAAAATAAATCTTATACATCGTTTGCAGAAATGAGGGGCCATATTGGTCTCTCATTTTTTTATAAAAACTGGATCTGGCTTCTTTTAAAAGCCGGGGAGAACGACCTCTAAGCGTCTCTAGTCTAAGGACCGCCATTATCTTGCCACTTGTTTCACCTCTAGGACGAGAGGCGGTGACTTGAAGGGAAGTGATCATACTAAGGAGACCTAGGATGTTCGTCCGGCGGTTTGAACATAGTCTAATATATTCAATAAACTCCGGTTGTCTTAAAGCTCGAATGGGCTGACCCCCTCGATTATCGTAACTCCATCTGTTCGCCTTTCCATACTCCCTTAGGGCCAGGCAGGTGTTTGCTCTACCTTCGGTAGCAAAGTCCATATAGGTGAGACCGAATTGTTCATCTCGGCTAAAGTGTCGGCTAAAATCTCCGGGACGCCTATTATATAGTCCTTCCTCTATCTCAATGGCCTCTATCATTCTTAGGGCCCAATCTTGGATTTCTTCTTTTAATGATCCTTTCATAAAGCCGCGTAGTTTAACTAGCATCATATATTGACCAGTGAAGAGGTTTGGGTTCTCATTGTCGATGGGAGGCCCTTCACCTATGGGGTTAAGTCTAAGGGCCTCGTCAGAGTCTAACCAAAACTGACGAATACTTTCATGATAGGCTTCAAAATCCGAAGCGCTGTTAATTTGAGCGCAACAGTTAAAACAGATAAGAAAGGTTAGTAAGTATCGCATTAATCTAATTCATAACTTTTTTCTTCATTTCGGAAGATCTTTTTCATAATTGCTACAGAAATTACTGTCACAATGCGAACGTCACAAAGCGGTAAATGCAATAGTGAAAAAAGCCTTTAGAGATTTCGTCTTTTTGGTTTAAATATGGTGCATGAAAAAACTCGTCATAATTTTACTTTTAATTTGTCAAAATAGTTGGGCCTCCGAAGAGCATTCGATTCGGTTAAATCTCACCCCTGAGAATGTCGTTTACGATAAACTGCTGGATGATCTTTGGAGGCACATTCCCAGTAGGGTTAATTTGGGTGTTATTCCTCTTGATCAAGAGGGGAAGCTAAACACCCAGATTTCTCATGGGAATATTGAATTTGGTAATTTAGGGAAAGCTCTTTTTAAAGTAGAGGTGTTAGAGAAGAACCAAGTGAGAATTCACTGGAACTTGGCTAATATTCGCGCTTACCTTTATGTTAGGGCGGATTTTTATGTGGAAGTCCTAGGGGTTAGGATTAGAAAGCATGAGGACTTCCACATAAATGCTTCTCGTGTAGTTGGAGCATCCAGTGTGTTTGAGCTTGAGTTTAATAATGGGAAATTCAAGCTCGAACCCATTGGTAACAATGGAATAGCTTTTCAGCATATAGATGTACGATCTACCGATGATGACTTTACTTCATGGGTCTTAAAAAGAATGCGAGGCAAGGTTAGTGAAGCTCTTAACTATAAGGTGGCAGAGTATTTAAATGGACCTGAAGCAGTAGGCAAAATAAAGAAGGCCGCAAATGAGCAGCTTAGTGCTTTTGAGTCTTTGGACCTCGATTTTGGTTCTTATGCAACTAATCTTGGACTTCGCTTTAATCAATTCGACTTTGAGAAAAAGAGGGTCGCGGTGGGAATGGGACTGACTTTCGACCGTAGTGGTTACGAACTCCATCCTTGTGCAAGGGGCATGGAAGGAGAGTTAGAAGGAATAAAGAGTTTTGATCCTGAGATAAAGGTTAATAAAGAAAATTTAAATAATGGAACTGTCCTGGTTCCTCATGATTTTATAAACCAGGTTTTATATAACCTAGGGCTCCTTAAGTTTGATCTCGATGAGAATGGAGTAACCGATGAGCCTATTTTTTGTACTGGTTTTGAAGATGAAGAAGGAAGTGGAGACTTAGAGGAGTTTGAAGTTGGGAGCCGGAAATTACAAATCCGAATTTGGTCCAGGCCTCTTAATATTCCCAAGATTCGATACTTCGAAGAAAACCAGGTGGAGCTTAAAATGAAGACTGTTTTTAGGATTGTTCCTGAGGGGGGCTACCCTAAAATGAGTCTTAAGAAGGATGAAATGGAGGCAAATGTCACTGCTCGCCTAGAAGTAGGTATAGTTCCTGGCAAAGGGCTAATGCTTAAAGTTAAAGACGTAAAAATGAAACTTCTCTCGGGAAAATTCTACTACAAACATGGGAAGTTAATTCCAAAGATCAAAATTTCTTTTAAACGAGTTAAAGAGAAATTCGAAAATGCTATATTCGAAAAACTTGAAAAGGCAGTCTCTGATAAAGTTTTATTAGATGAAGTCCTAGGAGAAAATATAAAACTTAAGCTTGAATCTTATAAAGCACTTGAGGATGATCACGAAATTAGATTTAACTTACTTTGAACTAGAGCCTTTTCCTTGGGGAGAGTTGTTAAAATCTCTCTCTAATCTTTTTACTGAGGCTGGCATTCGGTCAGAAAAGTGAGGGAAGTACTCTTTAAGCGTAGCACTTACAAAGCTCTCTAACTTTGGAAGACCAATATCCTTGGTCACTCTTCTGCAGTAGCTGATAGGGGAAACTTCAGAAACATGAATCCTCTTTTCTCCTTTCTTATTAACTGCGTCGTCATTTTCCATTCTTTCTAAGTTTGAATTGACTGACTTTACGATGGCCGTGTTAACAGCAGAGTATACATGGTGCGTATCTTTAACTTTCTTAAGTGGTTTAGTGTAGAGCTCCTGTGAAATTCCTAAATGCCTGTAGGCGGGAAATTTCATTACGTATTTAGACTCAGCGAAGACGTAACGGTTTCTATGGGTAATAAGCTCAAAACTAAACTTCTTATTATCAAGATAAATAGAAAGGCCGTAGTTACGATTTCTTTTAGCTTTATCTAAGGAAAGGAAGTAGACCTTAGTTTTATAGTACAGGTAAATTCCATTCTTTTGACTTGCATCGGAGAAGAAGACTTCACCTTTTTGGGTTTTTCCAAAAGTTCCATTCTTTCGTTTAAAGTTGAGTTGATCGGCACAGCTAATGAGGTAAAGCAGGTTCTTCTCTTTAGGCATCTCAGTCGACTGAAGCTCTTCCTTAAAATTTGCCTCAATGTGACGGCCATCCCCGGCAAAAGCCGATAGCTGAACCAGAAAAAACAATAATAGGCTTATAATAATCCTGTGAATACTCATCAGGTTCTTATCGGTATGGGGAAAACAAAGGTTTAATTAGCATCTTTAAAAAAAACGACTAAAATCAAACTGTTACAAAAGGATAGAAACTGAAAGCATTACTTTTTTTGTCGGTTATCTGTTTGAGCTTTAGTTCACTAGCAGATGACCCCCTTAACCTAAAACCAAACTTTGAGTTTAGGGTCCATAAAAGTCCTGTGGTCAAGCTGGAGAAGAGCGGGAAGTCCATGTGCGCTGGGATTCTTCGAAGGGTCAGGGTTGAAAAAGATAAGGAAGATCTTTTTGACGGTGATGTGGCCATCGGCTGCGAACCAATAGTTGTTGGTGGGAAGCGCTCATGCCCGAAGGCATTAGAGTGTAAGGATGCGGCCTATGAGCTTGAAAAACCATTTGAAGTTGAGTCAGGAAGTAATTCTGGTTCATCCGGAGCAAATAAAAAATAGTGATGAAGTTAGTACTCTTGTTTTTTATTCCTTGTAGTTTATGGGCCGGCATCATTGGACCGCCAATGATAAGTGGAACAGTTCATAAACTTACAAAAGAGCGGATTATCATCCGAATTCCTAGTGGTGAGGAAACAAAAGAGTATAGGGTCCATATTGATCGAAAATGGCTGCCTACAAAATATAAAGAATTGAAGCTTAATCAATACGTGTCATTCGAGAGAACAAAAGAGATGGTCAAGAAGAACGCCATTCTGCAGCTTAAATGGAGTCTTAAATGAAAGCCTTGTTAATATTCTTACTACCCATAAGTCTTTTTGCCATGGACTTAAATAAGAAAGTTCTCACAGACTGTGAGGAGACTGCTGGTCCAAGCATGAAAAATGGAGTGGTTACAGTTAAGGTTAAATGTAAGTGGAAAACACAGACAGACATTTATGGCGAAATGGAGTACCTGGTGGAAACCAAAGCCAGTTGCGCTTTAAAGAACTATGATGAAAACGACCCTAATAAATGCGTCTCTGATGAAAAGTATCCTATTCATAAAACCGAAAAACTAAACAATTATCCAAGCGATGGATCTAAGAGAAAGGGGCAAAGAAAATGAAAAAAGTTCTAATATCTTTCTCCCTTCTTATAAGTTCACTTTCTTTTGCAGGCTTCGATGGTTTTTTAACAATTGAGGGAAAGCTCGTCGAAAAAGACCGATGTGATATGAAGGTAAAGCAGGCTAATGGTAAGACTGTGCTACTACCTTTAGATGAATTCAAGAAGTACTTAAGTAGCAGTGGAAACCTCAGTGCTAAGTTACATATTAGCCGCTTTCGCGTGGCCCTAGGCATGGGAATGAAAGCAAAGATGGGAACTGATATAGGTGGTGGCTCAAATACGAGAGGGACCGATATTGGTGGTGGTTCAAATACTAGGAACTGTCATTTAAGAAAGAAGCTATCTCAGAGGGAAAGGAAGATGGAGACTAGGGGTGCCTCCACCTTCGCTTTTACGGACTGGGTCCCAAAAGACCCGATCAGATAGAGATTGTTAGAGAAGCCGGGAGAAGCTCAATCTCTATCTGATCTGAAAATTATTTGTTAACTACTGGAGACCTTCCAAATTCGGGGTCAACCGGTCTAAAGTCATCAGTTTCTACTTCTACACTGCAAAGCTTCTTCTCATTTAAGTCACTCTGACATTGATGAAGCACTTGTCTTTTATGCTCTTCAATCTTCCTGTTAATGCTGTGCTTTTCTGAATGAAACGATCTTTTTATTTCGCTTACATAT
>JAIBDQ010000142.1 GCA_024686135.1 Halobacteriovorax sp.
AACTAATAAATAATGATAGAAGAGAGGATACCCTCGTCCAATCAATTAGCTCTTTAGAAGAAAAAGAGAAAGAATTAAAAGAAAAGATTACTGAATATGAAAAAAAATCTGGACGAAATCAAGTTCCAAATATCTTGCCTCTAATGGAAAAAGATCTAAGCGGAGTTGAGAAGTCGTTAGAGGAAAACAGAGCTGAGTATAAAGATTTAAGATCACGAAGAGAAGGGATTGTCTCAGAGATGCTTGCGTCCCAGGCTAAAAAAGATGAGATTCTTACTAATGTAGGTTTAGCACAATTTAATATAAAGAAAATTGAGCTAGACTTAGTCGACCCAGGTCCTATTAAAATAAAAAGTATCCCCCTAAACGAAATTAATACCCCGACGGTACTTTCGTATGATATTAATAAGCCTTTATTTTCATCAGCTGATTTTAGTCTTAATACTGATATGAAATCGAATATTTTTTCAGATTATACAGTAGTTGAACGAGTGAAAGACCCTGTTGAAAAGGGCGGCGAAGCGACTATTGTTAAAACTTTAGAAAGAGTTAACAGAGAAAAGAAAGTTTTTACTTCTTCAACAATTGGAAGTGACAAAGTAACTCTGGAAGATCAAAAAACTGATCTTAATCGGAAGGCTTCATCCGAAATTGCTAGGTCTAAATTTGTAAGAGAATCAGTAAGCGAAACAATAGGAAATTCTAATAATCAGATAATTAGTTCAGATTCAGAAGAAGAGATTGCTGATATTAAAAAATCTGTGGAAGTAGGTCTTGATTTGATCGGAAATAGTGCAGAAACTCAAAAAATTGTGATTCGTCAATCCGGACCTGGAGTAAATACTGAACTAGTAGAAAAAATCACTACTGCAGAAATGGGAAAAACAAGAGCTTTCGTTGCCGACAATCAAGAGCAAATTGATGAAATTATTAATCATCGTGATTTGGCTTCTGATCTCTTAGCAGATATTCCAGCTGAATCTACGGGTGAAAAGGCTAGTAACCCTGGACTTAATGGAGCATTAAGTAGGGATTTATTAAAAACTATAGATTTAAGTATGCAAGATATAGATAGTGAGGCTCATAGTTTAACTGCAGGAACTATATTCGACCTTGGTAATGAGACCCATAATGTGAATGCTGAAGGACCAGCGAGCGGGAAGGCATCAGGTGGTCATTTAAGTACTAGAAGTATTGGACTGTCTGAGAATTTCGGTGAAGCTGAAGAGCTCGGAATGGCGCTAGCTTCTGGCGTAAAAAGTGCTAGTGGGATAGATAGCGATGCAAATAAAGTTGTGCAAAGAGCACAGGAATTATTAGCGGAACGAGGCTATGATGTTCCACAGTATGATTATTCTGAAGACAAAAAGAGTGCTCCTGCTTCAAAGACTGAAGTAAAGGAAAGACTTAAGACAGAGCGAGCTGAGTTAAAGAGAAGTAATAAAATTCAAAGGCAAATCGCAAGAGATATGCAAATTGAGAATATGGGTATTGCTAGAGAGGTCGCTCAAACAAAAAGCACCTATGTTAAGCAATCCAATGAGAAGGAACTTGCTGTCAAAGAACTAACTCCTGAAGAAAAATTTGATAAAAAAATTGCAGAGATTGGCTATGAAGAAGAAAAACTTGAACAACCAAAAACAACGTCTGAAGAAAATACTGATCGAGTGGGAGTGCCCAATACTCCTTTCAGTGGTGGAAGCATAGCTTCAAAATCTATAGAAAATAAAGATGAAGCGGCCATGCTAGGAGATAAATTAAAGCGTAATATTGTTAAAGCTAAAGAAAAGAAAAAGGAAGCACAGGTCGCTATTGCTCCCATTAAGAGGCCCACATCAATTTTGCCTAGCTCTACTTCATCCATAAGCACCCCTGTCCAGGGAGGTGGACCTGTATCATCAGGAAGTGGAACTAAAGACTTAGGCAAGCGAGGACCCGCAAGCGTCAGTGGACAGCTTGTCGATAACAGCTTTGAGCTAGGATATGACGGAGCAAAGGCCTTTAATCCAAAGAAGTATGACCTTACCCCAATTCTTGAAGGTGTGGATGATGATCTTTATGTACGAATTCCAAGCTTTGAAGCGCCTGAGGACTTCTTAAAGTATCCAGAAGTAAAAAGAGAAGAATGGGTAAGTAAACAGTTTGAAGAGTCAAAGGCCTTGGAGGCCGTGGTGATCTTTCCTGATGGAAAGAAGTTATTAGTTAAAAAGAAGTCTAATTAGCCATAAGTATCTGTTATCACGATGAGAGCTTAATAGAAAAAATCTATCATAACATTTAAACTATCGAATTCACTTATTTTCAATAATAGACGAAACTATCTATGTTTGATGGTTAGGAGAACTAATGAAAACAAAAGACGATTACAAAACAGTAGTAGTTGGTGGCGGTGCCGCTGGCATAATGGCCGCTCTTAGAGGCGTGCTGAATAACGAAAAGGTAGTCCTTTATTTAGGCTCAGGTAAAGCAAGAAAGAAAAGCCGTGAGATGTGGGTATCTAAAGTAGAAAATATGCCTGGGTATGAGCATTACAAAAAAGGAATCGTAAACCCAAATAAAGATACCTTAACTTGGATTAAAGAAAGTAAATTTGCGAGCAACTTAGAAGTTTTTAGAACATCTGTTAGCTCCATTAAAAAACTAGATGATGGAAGTTTTGAAGTTGAAGATGAAAAGGGTGGGAAGCAAAGTGCCTTTTCCGTTGTTCTTGCTACGGGGATTATGGACGTACAGCCTGAAATTCAAGGTAGCATTGAACCTGTTCTTCCCTACGCAAATGTGCAGCTGATTGATTATTGTATTCGCTGTGACGGTCACCATGTGCAAGATAAAAAAACAACAGTGATTGGTCATTCTAATACTGCCGGTTGGGTGGCGATCCTTTTGAAGGAGCGTTATGAAGTTGAGTCAATGACAGTTCTTACTAATGGGAAGGAACCTGAGTACGATGAACAAGTAAAAAAGCTTCATGAAGTCTATGGTATCGAAACAAATACTAGCGCGATCAAAGATGTAAAAGGAAATGCTAAAGAACTAATCTTGGAAGGCTTTGAGTTAGAAGATGGTACGAAAAATGAAAGTGAGATTGCTTTTATTGCCCTAGGCATGATTGTTTATAATGAATTGGCAAAAGATGCTGGGGCAGAAGTAGATGAAAGAGGGTTTGTAAAAACAAATGCTAAAGGCGAAACAAATATAGAAGGATTATATGCAATCGGTGATCTGCAGGCCGATACAAAGAAACAAATATACACCAGTTGGGATATGGCAGTGGACGCACTCGATGATATCGACAACAAAATTAGAAGAAAGTTAAGAGAGCAAGCTCTTGAAAACTTCGGAGGATAATTATGAAATTAGAAAACAGAGAAGGACAAAGAGTTCCTGAGGTAACCTTTAAAACAAGAAAAGATGGTAACTGGAAAGATGTGACTACAGCTGATCTATTTGCTGGTAAAAAAGTAGCAGTTTTTTCATTACCTGGAGCCTTTACTCCAACTTGTTCATCAACTCATTTACCAAGGTACAATGATTTAGCACCCGTTTTTAAAGAAAATGGAGTGGATAGCATCATCTGCCTTTCAGTAAACGATGGCTTTGTGATGGAAGCCTGGGGAGCTGATCAAGAAGCTGAAAATATTGAGCTGATCCCTGATGGGAATGGTGAGTTCTCAGAAGGAATGGGAATGCTTGTTGATAAGTCAGCAATTGGATTTGGTAAGAGGTCTTGGCGTTATTCAATGATCGTTAATGACGGAGTTATTGAAAAGCAGTTTATTGAGCCAGATAAGCCAGGGGATCCCTTTGAAGTAAGTGATGCCGATACAATGCTTAAGTTTATCAACTCTGAAGCGAAGGTAAGCGACGGAGCAACGATCTTTTCAAAAGTTGGTTGCCCACACTGTAAAGCAGCTAAGGAATTATTAGATGCAAAAGGAGTCAAGTACACGGATATTCCGGGTCTAAAGACTTATGCTCTTAAGTCCATGGGGGGGACAGGAACCTTTCCTCTCGTCTTTTTAGATGGGAAATTAGTTGGTGGTAATACAGAACTAGCTGAAGCTTTAAAATAATTTAAAGGTGGGCCTCTTTAGGGAGGTCCACTTATTTTCTATTGATTTTTTTTTCTAGGGCTTCGATTTGATCTTTTAAAGTGATAATCACCTCAAGAAGTTCTTCTTCCTCTTCAGTAATATCTTCCTTTAATCCATCGACATTCTTTTTTATAACTCTCATTTTACGGTCCATCATACGAAACTCTCGTCCAAGAAGAGCATTTGCAAAAAGGGCCGTATAAGAAGCAAAGAGACCTGTTCCAATTAACATGGAGATAATGCCAATAATTTTTCCAGCTGTCGTCATGGGAACAATATCGCCATAACCAACGGTTGTTACGGTTGCAAATGAAAACCATAAAGCATCAAGCCAGTCAGTAACGAGGTAGTTTTCATGTTCTTCAACAGCATAAAAAATGACAGAAAGGATCACTATAAAAGTATTACCCAATAAGGAGAGGCCTATGAATTGACGACTCTTAAAAAGAAGGAAGAAACGCCTAAGAATCTGACGATAAGAAATGGTTGCTTCATTATGCGGAATCATATTTAGATTGTAGTAGCACTAAGCCCGAATTTTAAGCGAGATGCGTTATTTTGAATATTCCGCCCAAAAGAAGCCCCTAATTTGACCAGCTTTATAACCTAGGGCCTTATCTTTGGGATAAAGCTCACTTATTTTAGATGATGTTTTTGGGTCAACATGACTTCCATGGCACTTTAGGCAAAGTCCCCCTGTTTTAATGGGCATAAGAATACCCTTTTTGTTTTTTCCAATATCCAAAACGACATAGGGCTTCTTCACTTTCTTTTGATGGTATTTATCAATGAAGGCCTTCATCCAGTCCTTTGGATAATTATCAGGGTTTCTGTTTTTTAGGCTTACTCTACCAACAGTAATTCCTTTTAGTTCAGCATCCTTGGTGATTTTCATGGCCTTGGTGTTACAAACTTCGACGGCATGGGCTGGAGATATTTTAATGGCAGCTTTGAGTTCCTTCTTTAAGTTCTGACCTAAAGATTTAATGACTTTTATGGCCTCTTGTTCATTGGCGTGAGAGGAAAATGAACAAAGAGTTAAGAGTAAGAGAAGTTTTTTCATAAATTATCCTAGATTCTTATAGAGGATAAAAGCACCCATAAATATTAAAAATATTGCGAATGCTTTTTTCAGTTTCTTTTGTGAGACATATCTAACAAGATAGCTCCCAATAATAATACCGAGCCCTGAGAATGAAGTAAATTTAAGAAGAAAGCCCCAGGGAACTTCTACTAAGTTGATATAGCCCGCAAAGCCTGAAAAGGAATTGACGGCAATTATAAGAAGGGAAGTTCCAACGGCTCTTTTCATGGAGAGCCCTGCTAATAAAACAAGGGCCGGAACGATAAGAAACCCACCGCCAACACCAACAAGGCCTGTTATAATCCCAACGACTAAACCTTCTACAGCGATAAGAGGAATATTGAGCTTTTTCTCAACTGCTTCAGTTTCCTGTCTTCCTTTTAACATGAAGACTGAGGCCAGAAGCATAATGACGGAGAAGATAAGGAGCTGTACTTCACCAGAGAGAAACTGACTTAGCTTCGCTCCACCAAAGGTTCCTATCATCGCTATGGAGCCAAAGATCATCGCAATTTTAAAGTCGACGTTCTTCGCCCTCGTATGGCTTATAACACCTATTAAGCTTGTCGTACCGACAATGGCCAGACTTAGGGCAATAGCGAGTTTAGCCTCCATGCCCATGATATAGACTAGAATTGGGACCGTTAGGATTGAGCCGCCTCCACCTAGAAGACCTAAACTTAATCCAATCAATGTAGCTAGTAGATAACCAATCATAAAGTTATCTTAGCTCAGAAACAAAAAACTAACCTTGATGGTGGTCAAACTCCAGAAGCTTTTGATGATCGTTTATTGAATAATCGCGCCCTTCTTTAGCGATAAGACCCCGATCTGAGAGTTTTGTCATGACTCTAGTGACACTCTCAAAAGTACTACCCGAAAATTCAGCGATCTCTTTTCGCGTCCAAGTATGGTCGGGATATTTTAATTTAAAATAGATTAAGGACTCAGCAATTCTTTGGGGCGCTGTTTTATCTTGGAGGCCGGCGAGTCTTAATTCGGCTTCGCCTAGGTCCTTTGAAAGGGTCATGAGCATAGTTTTAAGCAGTTCAGTATCGCTCTGGCAGATTTCATTACATTGATCTTTAGAGATAACAATAAGTTCTGTTTTCTCTAGAGCGACTGTTGAGGCATGGTAGTTTGTTTGCGCAAAGTAAGACCGATGACCAAAAATATCATCTTTTCCAAATACTCTTAAGAAAGTTTCTTTTCCTGTTTCAGAGTTATGAAATAGGCCAACTAGACCTGATTCAATAAGAAAAAGACTCTCGGGAGATTCGCCTTCGTGATAGATAAAATCTCCCCGTTTGATACTTAGCTTGTGAGAGGACTTGATATAGGGTCTTAAAAGGGGAAGAAACATAGTAAAATCAGCCGGTTATGATGTTGAGCTAGATCAATGTTTTTTGTTAGATAAAACGGCATAATCAATTTGAATCATTATGGAGAAACAAAATGAGCCTAAAACTTGAAACATTCTTTGATAAAGCAACTTTCACACTAACATATGTCGTTAATGACGAAAATACTAAGGATGCCATTGTTATAGATCCTGTACTCGATTACGACCCGGCATCTTCTAAAGTAAGCACTAAGTCCGTAGAAAAGGTGCTTAGCTACTTATCTAAAAATGAGCTTAATCTTAGATATGTTCTTGAGACTCATGCCCACGCGGATCATTTAACCGGTGCGGCGGAAATTAAAAAAAGATTGCCCGAAGTAAAGGTTGGTATCGGTGAGAAGATTACAAAAGTGCAAGAAGTTTTCTCCGAGGTTTTTAATATGGAAGGGTTCGAATCCACTGGAATTCAATTTGATACCTTACTTAAGGACGGAGAAACGATTAAAGCAGGAAGTATCGAGATTAAAACTATAGCGACTCCGGGCCATACCCCCGCGTGCTCCACATATTTAATTGGAAATATGGCCTTTGTTGGAGATGCGTTGTTTCTACCCGACTCAGGAACTGGGAGATGTGACTTTCCTGCGGGTAGTGCTGAAGATCTCTATTATTCAATTCATGAAAAGCTTTATAAACTTGATGATGAAACGATTGTCTATGTGGGGCATGATTATCAGCCGAATAATCGTGAGCTAAAATATTCAACGACTATCGGTGAAAGTAAAAAAGAAAATAATCAACTAAGCGATAAGACAAGTAAGGAAGAATATATTAAATTTAGAAATGAGAGAGATAGCACTTTGAAAGCACCACGTTTATTACTTCCTAGTATTCAAGTAAATATCGCTGCGGGAAAACTGCCTGAACCAGAAAAGAATGGAAAATCGTATTTGAAGTTACCTATTGGAATGGAGTGAAATGATGATGGAATCAATAATTTTTCCCTTAATCGGAGGAGTCCTAATTGGCCTATCAAGCTCTACAATGCTTGGTGGACTAGGAAGAATCACCGGTATCAGTGGAATTGTCGGTGGGGCTTTGGCCAAACCAAAAAAAGAAGATTTGTGGCGGTTTTCTTTTGTTGGAGGACTGATTGCGGGGGGTGTACTCCTTAGAATCATAAGACCTGATCTTTTTAGTTATAAATTCGAGTTTACTGCCCTTCACTATATAGTCGCTGGTATCCTGGTCGGTTATGGGACGCGGCTTGGGAGCGGTTGTACTTCAGGACATGGGGTTTGTGGAATGGGGAGAATGGCCAAGAGG
>JAIBDQ010000052.1 GCA_024686135.1 Halobacteriovorax sp.
GGTGGAAAAGGAACCCCTGGTACTGATGGTTGGGATGGCCGTGTTCTTGAAATTATTTACTACAATACTGAACTTACGACTAACGAGCGTAATGCGGTTATGAACAATCTCCGTAATAAATGGGGAACTCCTTAATTTCTGACAAATCGACGGGGTTTTCGTCAACGGCTTTCATGGCCCTAAATCCATAGTCTTGGTAAAAAATCTAACAGCTGGGTGGTTTAACTTTGAAATTATTTCAATTTTGAATGCACTGCGCCGTGGCTGGGGTATAATTCCCACGATTACATAACTAATTGAAAATATGGGTAAAGAGTGAAGAATCTTGGCTACTATTTAATGGCACCCTTTAATTGGCTTGGTCATAATATTCATAATTCTTATGGAATCGCCCACGTGTTCGACCTTACTTGGCTTCGTCCTATTGGCGGAGGAGTTATCAGCGAGGATCATCCCTATGTAACCGGAATCGATCCCCTTACGGGAGATAAGATTTGGCCTAAGAATATAATTTTTCAAAGTCCTAGAAAAAGAGAATTCGTTCCAACTGATGAAATCATAGTTGAAAAAGTTATGAGCTTTCTTGCTCGGATGGTTAAAGCGTCTGCCTCAACAGAGAAATTTCCTAAAGGAAAAAAAGATAGAATGCCTCCGGCGGTAAATTATATTCATGGGACTGTTCATGTGAATGGTGTCTCACTTGTCTTTGATGATTTTAAAGATGCTCTAGCTCATTTTACTTGTCCGAATTTCTTAAAAGATTTTAATAAAATGATTCACACTGAAAAACGTGAACCAACAATTATCTTTCGCGACCGTGACTATGACTCTGAAGAATTTAAAGTCTTTAGCTGTTTTATGAAAAGTAAGTTTCCATTTTTCGGTAACCCAAATGGAAATAAGAAAAGGCTCCATTGGGGAACACCAGCTCCCTTTCCAGTCTTTAATTTAATAACGGGGTACTGGATAAGTCCTACTCAGTCTTTAAGAACAGAAGAGGGACGAAAGACCTGCGTAAGAGCGCCCATAAATAAATCTCTCTATATGCAAGGTGAGAACTATGGGACAGGCCGAAATGAATACCTATGGCCTGAGAAGTTTTGGGCCTCATTTACTGATGATCGAATCAAGGCCCGCGGGGAACGCGGCGGTGTTTATTTTACTGACAAAAGAAAATTAGATAACGGTTTTAAATATGATCCGGAAAATCTCATTACCTTAAATGAGAGAATGAAAGAAAAACTTTTTGGAGACCCAGTCGTACTATATGGAAGCAAAACTTCTTAATTACCATTCAAAAGAGGCCTATCATTATGGCAAATGGGCCGTAGGTTCAGACTTTCGTCTTGGAAAGGAAGTTCTTATTGGCTTTTCAAGAAAGAATGGCCACGCCTTTTTAGTAGCAGGAAAATATGAAGTTCATGGGCATATGATTTTTAAGAAAACCTGGCTTCGCCCATTTGGTCCTTATAGCTGCAAGCCTCTTTTATATTTTAGGTTCACAGGTCTAACGGACCAAGATATTAAAAAGCTCGAAAACTATTTAGAAAGTATCGAAGGCATTAGGGAAGTTACTTGTATTGATTTTATTTTAAATGCTTTAGAAAACGCCCTTGGAATTATCCCAAATTATGAAAGAAAAGGATTTCAGATTTTAAGGCACCATGTTCCTAAGATGCTTGATCTGGGGTTTAATTCACCTACCGAAATCTATAAAACAGAGGACTGGTCCCGCTTTAAAATTATGGCCCATATGGCGAAGCTCGATAAGAGGTTTGAGAAAATGGCCTATACTAGCTATCTGCTAGGGCAAGCTACTTTGGTCCCTTATAGAGGCCTTAAAACACCTCCTATGCCATCGTTTCTGGGCGCTAATTAGGCCTGTAAAATTACCTTCACAATTGATAAGTTGTTGATATTAATGAGTTTCTTGACCTGTGGGCTGATTTGCCCCATGGGGGCACCCTTGAATGGTAAAATAGAATAGTCAGTTATTAAGGAAGATCTTTTAAAAAACCGATAGGTAAGTAGGTATGAGAGTCCAAACTGGAAAACTATTCAAGATGATTTTATTAAGCGTGAGCTTGATTCTTTCATCATGTGTAGAAGGGCCTAGTACTAAAAGAAAAAGTGATGGAAGCTCAAATGAAAATATCACGGGCAATAATGGAAGCGGTGGCCGTGGAGCTGGGGCGGAAGATGGAGGCCTTGGCGGAGACACGGTTGAGCTAACAGAAGGCCGCGCTGAACTTCGCCATATTGTCGATCCATTCGATGGAACTTATAAAACCAAAGTCACGATACCTAAAAACTTCACAGGATACTTATATCTTTCAGGCCTAAACATCACTTCACTTTCAGATCGAATTATAAAAGTTAGGTTTAACTTTGGTAGAGAGATGGAGCCCATAGTTGTTAATGCAACAATTGGCCGAGCTCCAGGTATTACACCACAAACAGATATTGAAGTTCTTATCTTAGATATGAACAATCGTCCTTTTGAAAACGTAAGACTTCTTTATGATCTTTTTGACTATAATACTTACGATACAGATGGCGATGGAAGTGAAGATGATAAAGAGTACACAAATGACCCAAGAGATGCGGGACTTTTCTGTCGTGGGTTAAAGATTGAACACGATCCAACTTTTGCTGGTTCAACTTCAAATGGTCTTTGTGACTCTGCTAATGAGAAATGTAATTATGCTTACGCTAAAGTTGTAGACTCTGGATTAGTCGATGCTTCTTCAATCGCCATTAATCCATCAGAGCCTCAACTAGATGTAGCAGGTAATGGATATACTTCTGATTCAACGGCAAACGCCTTATCAAAATGTTTACCAGATTCGGCTAATGAAACGAATGTTGAAGGTGTTCTTAACAGCTTATTCACGGGACTTTCATACGGTAGCAATACAACTATTGGTGGAACCGTTTATACTTATAACGGACCTTATAGAACAATTGCCCAAAGCGATTGGGAGATTAGTAACAACGCCGTTATCTCACAAGTTACGGCCCTTAATAATACGGGAACAGGTCTTTTTCAATCGGTTATAGATCCAGGTAATTTTGATTCTGGTGTTAGATCTTTTCTTTTCCCAAGAGCTGGAAAGATGAGTCTGAATGCGAATGTAGACTACTTTGGATCGGCCAATCATTTTGATACGGACCGCGGTTCCTCAGCTGTTTCTCTATTAAGTTCAGGTGACTCTCTTTGGATGGACGGTTGTAATCTTCGTGTAACAAATTTTGATGAATTTACAAATGAAGGTATCTCTTCTTGTAATGTGACAGCGACGATTGAACTTATCACACCGGACCTTGTTAACGGCGGCGATATTGTGATCTTTCCAAAAGATGGCGATGAAAGCGCAGCTTCTCAGGTTAAGTTGCAATTGATCAGACCAAGCCTAACGGACTTTCAAGGTAGAGAAGTTCTCTATTCTTCAATGAAGACCTGTAGCAACTCAAACTCATGTGGTTCACAGGAATGTTGTTTTAATAGCAGATGCTGGTCAAAAGATTTAGTAAGCCAATGTCTTGAAGATGTTCCTGGTGAAGGGAATCTAGGGATAGGTGAGAACTGCTCCAGTGATTACCAGTGCTCAAGTTTATGCTGTAATGCTGCCACTGGTTCTTGTGGAGTTCATGTAAATACGAACGAGCAAAAAGTCCTATGTTCCAAATCTCCTGGTCAGGCCTGCGTGGCAAAAGAATGGTGCCGTCAGGAAAATGTGCCGAACTGTATAAAAGTAAAAACTGGAACAACACCAACTGGGCAAATTACATGCGCCTTGCGTTGTTATAATATTCCTACGTTTGGAGACTGTTTAAACGGTATTTGTCAGCCTCCAACTATTCCTGATCCAGATACTTTTGATCCAAACGATCCGAATAATTGTGCCGACGCAGTTGACCCTCCACAAATCTAAACTGGGCCTGTAGAATACTGCCCATGCACAACGCCCTAGAATTACTAAATGAAGATTGCTTATTAGACCACGTCGCTGTGGTTGTTAAAGATTTAAAAGCTGGAAAGAAGCTTTGGGAAGAAATCGGTTTAACTTTTTCTGAGGAAGAAGAAGTGGTCGAGGCCCAAGGTGTGACCACGGCCTTTGCTCCCATGGATAAGAATGCCAACTTAGAGCTCTTATGTCCTTATGGCGAAGATGGACCTATTCATAAATTTATTGAAAAAAAAGGAGAGGGGATTCATCACCTCTGTTTTAAAGTTCCGGACGTCAAAGCAAAATGTAACGAGCTAAAAGAGAAAGGTTTTAAGTTAATAAATGAAGAGCCGGTCATAGGCGCGGGGGGATGTTTAGTTAATTTTATTCATCCAAAAAGTACCGGTGGCGTCTTAGTTGAACTTTCACAGCAGCCTAAGGAAGACTAATGAATATGAGTCAATTAAATGTACCAAAGCTTTCAAGGGCCAATAGATTTATCATTGGAACAATCGTAGGAAGCTTTCTTATTCAGGCCATTCTCAAAACCACTATGGGAATTAATCTCTCTAATTACTTGGGGCTTTCATCGGGACGTTTTT
The DNA here is from genome assembly GCA_024686135.1 of Halobacteriovorax sp. Taxonomy (GTDB): domain Bacteria; phylum Bdellovibrionota; class Bacteriovoracia; order Bacteriovoracales; family Bacteriovoracaceae. The sequence continues at coordinate 4,553 of JAIBDQ010000052.1, forward strand.
TTAGTGGGTATATTTATCAACTCTTTACCTACCCGCTAGTTTCTAGGGGACTACTTGAAGTCGTTTTTAATTCTCTGATCATTTGGTTTTTAGGAAGTGAGTTAGAGACTCTTTGGGGACGTAAGAAATACTTAAGTTTTATGGCCTCTGCTATTATAACTGCCGGGGTTGTGTACCTTTTTGTCGGCTTCTTCTTCCTATCAAATACAGCGGTTTATAGTTATCCACTAGGGGGGTTTGCGGGACTGGCGTCTGCCCTTTGTGTCGGATATGCCATTTTGTTTCCGGATCAGATTTTTACCTTCATGCTACTGTTCCCAATGAGGGCCAAATACTTTTGCATGATCCTCGTGGCGATGGAGCTTTATCAAGGCTTTTTTACACCTGGGGCAGCTCAGGCCTGGGGTCACTTAGGAGCGATCTTAGGTGGTTATCTCTATATGCTCGTTATATCTCATCCTGCCACCAAGAAATACTTTGGAGGAGGCGGTCATCAAGGTAGACGACGCAAGGCGAAACTTGAAAGAAGTCACCTTAGTATCGTCAAAGAAGATGATGAGAAAAAAGACGATGAACCCACCATTTACCATTAGCACTGCATCGTAATAGCGTAAATATTGCATTTTAGGACCTGTGGTGTTAATTTTCACGGGTTTAAAAATCATTCGGAGAATTTCATGAGACTAGCTCGCGCTTTAAAAGAGAAAACACACGACGTTCGTTTAAGAGATAAGCTTATTTCAGAAGGCAAAATCAAAAAAGAAGAAGTCGATAAGTTACTTAAAGAGCTACCAGATGAATCAGCAAATGTTCGTTACACTGGCGAAGCTCCAACTCAACAGCAAAACTAAAAAACTTAATTACTGAACAACGAATCTAGAAAAGAATATGTCTTTTATTATAGGCATATTCATTTTCTCATTAATTCTCTTTCTTAGTCTATTCTCAAAAATTAACTTACCACTAACGGTATTTAATTCTTCAGGTCTTATTCTGGAAGATTCATCAATAATAATATCGTTGATGATAGATTTTTTTTCTTCGAGAAGGTCTACTTGGCTATTCTTAAAAGGAACAAGATAGGTTTGAAGATCTAAAAAACGAAGCCGACTAGTTCTGGACTTTAAATTAACAATCAATTTATCGAGCTTATAGGCTTCGGCGAAAACCTTTTTCTTTGAATCACTTAGAAGCGCTTCTCTTTCAACTGAATCTTGGGGAAGGGGTTTTTGATATATTTTTAGGCTGTAATAAAAGAGCCCAAATGTAATCATTGATGCCGTTAACATTGCACCAATTAAAATATTATCAAACATCCGATTACCGGTCATCGAATCAGCCTCCTGCTGGAAAGAGGCCAATGGCAGTGCCTAAACCTCTGGGTTCAGTATAGCACAAATGCCGACTTTCAATAAAGTCGGCAATCTTGAACGATTTACCCCAGTTTTAATTCTGTATATTTTAGCCCTAGGTCATCGGCAATTTGCTTATAAACAAGGTCACCTTTATAGGTGTTAATTCCTAGAAGAAGAGAGGGGTCTCTTTGAGAAGCTTCTTCTAACCCTAAATTGGCAATCATTCGAGCATGCTTTAATGTCACATTTGTTAATGCATATGTAGAAGTTCTTGCTACGGCTCCTGGCATATTGGCCACACAGTAGTGAACGACACCGTCTACTAAAAATGTAGGATCTTCGTGAGTTGTGGGTTTACAAGTCTCGATACAGCCACCTTGATCTACGGCAATATCAACAACGACTGATCCTTTTTCCATTTTCGAGATCATGTCTCTCGTCACTAACTTAGGGGCTTTTGCACCTGGAATTAAAACGGCTCCAATAACTAAGTCAGAGTTAATAACTGAGTCTTCAATATTACCCATATTTGAGAAAAGTGTTGTGATTCTGTTATCAAAAAGATCATCAAGTTCAGCTAGTCTCTTTGTTGAAAGGTCAATTGCTCTAACATCGGCCCCCATTCCCATGGCCATTTTAATGGCATTGGTACCAGCTATTCCGCAACCAATCACAGTTACTTTAGCTCTATGTGTTCCAGGAACACCGCCAAGAAGAACGCCTTTTCCGCCTCTTTCCATTTCTAGTTGAGCAGCACCTACTTGAGTTGCCATTCTGCCAGCAACTTCTGACATTGGTACTAGCAGTGGGAGAGATCCGTCTTTTGCTTGAATTGTTTCGTAAGCAACAGAGGTACAGCCAGTATTCATTAGGCCTTCTGTTAACTCTTTATCCGCAGCGAGATGAAGATAGGTATAAAGAATATGATGTGGTTTTAACATGTCCAGTTCAACTGGCTGTGGCTCTTTAACTTTGATGATCATCTCTGCCGTGTCAAAAATAGCTTGAGCGTCTGGAAGAATTTTTGCTCCCGCAGCAATATAGTCTTCATCGGAAATTCCAATTCCAACTCCGCCGCCACTTTGAATAAACAGCTCGTGCCCATCGGCGACAAGAGTTTGAACCCCACCTGGCACTAGACCAATACGGTTCTCATTGTTTTTAATTTCCTTAGGTACACCAATTTTCATCTACGACTCCTTGGGCAAAGACGCTTAAAATAAGTCAAGTTTTGAGAGGGGAATATAAACAATATGAGGGAGTTAGGGAAGAAGATAAAGATGACGCGCAGAGATTTTATTTAGGAAAAATTGGCAATCTTGAACAAGGATTGCGAAGTTATCTATTTGGAATTACTATATTTTCACTCGTTATTCGTCGCCAAGGAGGCATGACAGTGAAACGAATTCTCACCCTTTTGGGAGTCGTCCTGATTCTAGGACTGACATCTTGTTCAAATAATAAAACCGCCGATAGAGCAGAACCAACGAAAGCATCTGGAAACTTAGGGAAGCTAAAACTCTCTCTCGATGTGAAAAAATATACCCTAAGTAATGGGCTTAGAGTTTTGATTGTTGAGAATCATAGGCTGCCTATTTTTTCTTATTATACTTTTTACGACGTGGGGGGAAGGTTTGAAGGCCCAGGTACGACGGGGGCAACTCACTTTCTAGAGCATATGATGTTCAAGGGAGCTAAAAAGTATGGACCAGGGAAGTTTGATACCATAATCGAATCTAATGGTGGTTCAACGAATGCTTATACCACTTTTGATTCAACTGTTTATTATCAAAATATGCCCAGTCATACTATCGATACCATTATTGATTTAGAGGCCGATCGAATGCAAAACTTACTCTTAGAGAAAGTGGCTTTTGATAAAGAAAGGGACGTGGTTCTTGAAGAACGAAAGTATCGATATGAAAACTCTTCACGAGGAAAGCTGTACCTAAACATGATGCAAAGAATGTTCGAGGGGACTCCCTACGGACTCTCTGTTATCGGTTCAAACGAAGATCTCCTCACATTAAATAGAGATCAGATGTTTGATTTCTTTAAGAAGTTTTATACTCCGGACAATGCAATCATTGTCGTGGTCGGAAACGTAACGGCATCAGATGTTATGTCACAAATTAAAAAGAAGTTTGGCGACTTAGAGCCCTCAACAGATGAGATTAAGGCCTATAAAAAAGAAAAAGATAAAGATTCTCTTTATGTTGCCAAACCTAAGTGGGGACAACATTTCAAATACCATGGGAATTCAAAGAATGCGATCTTCATGATGGCCTATAGAGGTGAACCACTAGGAACAAGAAAAGCTTACGTGATGGATATTTTAAGTAATATTTTAGGAAGTGGTGTTTCTTCATATCTTTATCAAAAATACGTAAAGAGTAGAAGCCCTATCTTGAATAAAGTTTCGGTTTCAAACTATAACCTACAGAAGAACGGTGTTTTCTTTATTGGAGGGGAGTTAAGAACAAAAACAAACCTCGATAGATTTAGAAGAACTCTTATGAAGGAAACAAAGTCGATTTGCTCTAAAGGAATTGATGATAGAGGTGTCCAAAAAACAAAAAATCAATTTCTGATCAGTTACTATGGAAGTGTTCAAGATAATGCCGGTGTTGCTAGCTTTATAGGTTCTACGGAAAAGTATTACGGCGACTATAAGTACTATGAAAAAGAACTTGAGATCTATGACTCAATTACAACCGAAGAAGTAAAGGAAGTTTGTAAGGAAGTTTTCTCGGATAATAAGCAGGTTTTTGTATCTGTTTGGGATAGACATAAAAAGGTAAAGGGGAATTAATAAATGAAAACATTAATTTTAATAAGCTGTTTAATATTCTCATTGCCATCTTTCTCTGCCAAATATGGTGCTAATAAAATAAAGACTCTCAAGTGGAATGATTTAGAGGTCATTTGGATTCAGGATGAGCGTTTTCCTACTTATGCTCTCTCTGTTTATTTCGCTGATGGAGCTTTGAGTGATGCTAAAAATGAAAAAGGCATGACTTCGGCCATGTTTAACCTCTTAACTTCAGGAACAAGACGATATAGCCAAAAAGATATCTCAGATAATTTGGAGTTTTATGGCGCTTCTTACGGGGGCAACACAACCCATGAGTACTCTACATACTCGGTAGGCGGACTGGTTAAGGACAGTATTCCAACAATGAAAAAAATCTGTCATCTTTTTCAAGATGCTAGTTTTCCTAAGAAGGAAATTTCTAAAGAAAAAAAGAGAGCCCTTGAAGGGATTAAGAATATGGTTGATTCCCATGGCTCACTTGCCAGAAGAGCCTTTAGGCAAATTTCTCTTCAGGGAAGTCCTTACGAGTATCCAGTTGAAGGAAAAATGAAAGATATTCGAGGGGTCACTCAAAAACGACTTTCTAAAAAGCTTCAATACTTTAATCAAGAAGTTAAAAAGAGAATCTATATTGCAGGACCTAAAGATATTTTAAAACTTGAAAGAGTGATCGCTGAAGACTGTAAGTGGTCTGGAAAAGGATCATTTGTTAGAAAGACTGAGTACGAGCCCATAAAAAGTTCAGACGCAGCTAAGGTTGTTTTAGTCACTGTTCCCAAGGCCAATCAGGCCCAAGTCAGAATTGGGCGTTTTCTCAATCGTGGTGAGTATGAAAAAAGAGAGTTACTAAGTCTGGCCTCTGAATTTTTAGGGGGAGGTTTTACCTCTAAATTGATGAGAGAGCTTAGAGTTAAGCGAGGCCTAACCTATACCGTTGGCGCTTTTGCTGCCGGACAAAAGGGTTATGGAAGAGCAGGGATCTCTACATTTACTAAAAATGAAACGATCGGAGAGTTACTTGAAGTAACAAAAAATACAATTGATCAAATCGTCGCTGGTGAATTTCCTGACCATGAGTTTGAAAGAAGTAGAGGAAGCCTTTCTGGATCATATCCATTTAGATTTGAAGTGACCTCAGCATACTTAAGCCAGTTACAATTTCTTGATCATATTGGAGCTCCATATGATGAACTTTATAAGTTTCAAGAAAGAGTAAATAAGATGACGAGAGAGCAAATCAGTAAAACTATGGGTGATATTTTTGGATGGGAGAAGCAGACAGTTGTTATTCTTGGTTCACCAAAGCTAGCAAAAACATTAAAAAAGAAATATGGAAAAATTAGAATTGTTTCATATAAGAATTTTCTATAAGAATGCATGGGGGGGGCTAACTTAGGTTAGTCCCATTTCCTATTTTTTTTACAAGGTCCTCTAGTCCATTAACTTTTATTTCATAAAGCTCTTTAAAGAGCTGTCCTAGACTTCCTTTAGGGAGCTGGTTTTCATAGGTCCAAAGAACATATGGTTCAGGTAAATCAATTAGGTGCACACCTCTAAACTTTCCGTATGGCACTTGAGTCGTGTTTAATTTTATTAAGCTGGTTGGATCTAGATTCATAAGTTATTTCAAGGTATGGGCTTTGAAGTTCGCCGTAGCACCCGGCTGGATCACTAGGTTTTCTGCAGTGATCTCTCCGTTTACAGATGCACCGGGGTATAAAATGACTTTACCAGAGCTTCTAATAACGCCCTCCACATGACCGTAAACTTTTAAGTCATGTACATGCAGTTGTCCCTTTATAGAACCAGTTTTTTCAACAGTTAAGTCAGAGTCATCGTCTAAATATACATCACCCTCAATTGAGCAAGCTATAAAGGTTTGTCCTTTTAGATGGAAGGTGCCATTTAGTTTAGAGTTCTTACCGAAAAAACTAAAGTTTTGCTCACGAATATCTAGAGGTCTATTTTCTATCAACATTTATAACTCAATCTTTCTAGGAACGATTTGTTTTAATAGTAAGTCACCTGTTCTAGAGAAGACTAACACTTTAAAAAGAGCTGTTCCCGCTTTCTCTGGCAACTTGAATTTAGCATCCACGGGTCTAAATCGGCTGGTAGCAAAGTATTCACCTTTATTGAAATCCATCTGCATTTCATTTTCAGAAAAGAGATCTTCTGGGTAAAAGCCATAAGAATTTCCAGACTTCATCATAACAAAAATATGACCCGCTATTTTTTCTTGGTTTTTACTATTGTTGGAAAGATTGAATTTAAATGTATAAATCCCATTCCCTTGTGAAGAACTAACAGATTCTACGGCCAGATCAGGAGACTTCGTCATGTCTTTTTGTCCCGGAGGAATTTTAAATAGTGACATGGTACTTAATCCCGTATCGCTAGCTCCGGTGATGAGCTTTTTTTCTAAGACAGTATTTGTAACCTGAACTTCTTCAACTTTCTCTTGAAGCGCAAGATTTTTATCTTTTAATTCCCTAATGATGGCCGGTTCTTTTCTTTTTGCCATTTCTCTTATTTGTTTGAAATAAACAAGTAGGCTGGCCGTCACTAAAATTGAAATTAATGTTATTACTGGTAGGCCATAAAGAAAAAGCCTGAAGAAGCCTTTATCAACTTCAAAAAACCTAGGTACAGTTTTATTTTTGTATAAAACAAATGACAGCTTGTTCGCGGGTCTGGTTTCTTCCATTAATTATTTCTTTGTTTCCAGGAGTTACCCAAAATTTGAGATGGATTTCTTGTTTTAAAAAATCTCATTTCAGGTCTAAATGCGACATTATCTGATCGATCTTCTGGCCCGACACCGTTTTTGGTCCATTGTTCTGACACAATTTTCCACTTATAGAATTCATCTTTTTTGAGATATAAAATTTTTCTTCCTAAATCTGTAATAGAAGCAGATTTATAGTCTTGCTTGAAAACGGCGATAGCATAGTCACCAGACTGCATAAGGCTTAGGTCTTTTATATCGACTATTGGTTTTCCAGGATTAGAAAAAACGGCTTTTTTGTATGCAGCAAACGAGTAATAGCTACCGCGAATTCTATCTTTGAATTCTTTTTTATGATAATAAGAAAGATAGGACTTAAGGTCTTCATTTTGCCAAGAGTTTACCCAGCCTTCAACAACATCTGAAAGCTCAGCTTTATTTTTATTCCAAGTATTCTTACTTAAATATTTTAGATTGTGAGTAACAATCATCGGCGTTCTGTGTAGTTCAATATACTCAGAAAGCTCAATAAGCATTTGATTATGGGTAACCAAACAGCCTCTAGAGTCTAAGCCTTTGTCTATTCTTGTTTCATCATTGGTTGAGTGTAGCCAGATCCCGCCACCGGTTTTTCCCTCAGCTAAATCAACTGGGTTTGGATAATCCATAACAAAAGCACCAACGCCATAGATCTCACCTTGTTTTCCATGCCTTTCGATTAACTGTTGGTGGTTGATAAATTCTGTAAAGAAAAAGATACCCTCGGGAGTTCTATGGTCCCCTTGATAGGACTTGTCCCCAGCTTTTTTGCCTGTGGCCATCTGATATTTCTTAACAAGCTTCGGTTCAGATTCATTATTTTTAAATAGGTATAGGGTGTGAGTATTTTTTTCAGCGACAAGAACATGATGAGAAAAAGCATTGTCCATATGTAGCAGGGGAGCTGGAAAGAACTCTGCTGCTTGAAGGTTTAAAACCAAAGCAAGAAGGAAGCTTAAGAAAGTTAATTTCACCATATATAATACCCGCCCCTTAAAGTCCGTTTTAAGGTTGATTCTAATACTGCTAAGACTATTTTAGTCCACAAAAGGACCTCATTTCAATATTAAAACCCTTTTGTCGAATACCTTTTTTCCCTGCGTTGAAGTTTCGGTCACCTCTGTTAACATATATTACGTAAGGGCTTGAAATATGAAGATTCTATTCTTTAGCGAGGATGAAAATGTCCATGACCTCATAGAGGGCGTAAACCACCAAAATATGGTGGTCTCGGACGATTCAGACCAAATTCTGGAGTTATCCGAGGATGAAAGGTCCCTTATATTCTTAGACTTTGATGATGATAAAAAAGCTGCAGAGAAGCTAAATAAAAAGCTTTTGGATGGTGATGACGTAAGAATCATTATGACTGAGTCTATGAAACTTAAAGAGCTTAAAAAGCATCAGAAGGGCAAGACGGCCGCTCATGGCTATGTTCGTAAACCACTAACTCTTAAAGTTATCAATGAAATCTTAAATGACTTTGAAATGTCGGACTTTATTGAAGAGTCTGAGGCCTTTAATGAGGGCGATGCATTAGGTGAGGCCCAACTCTCAAAAATTGGAGGCGGTGACTTTGAAGATGATCATACAGATTCAGAGGTAGACTTTAGTGCTGGGGTCATGAAAGTAGATGATCGCGTTAAAGAGCAATTAGATGCGCATTCTGTAGCAAAAGGTGATGAGACCAATTTCGCGACACCTCTAAATGTAGATATTCAATCCAAATTCGATCTTGTTTTTGATCGTCCTTTTTATGCGCAAGAAGAAGAGCCTTCCGAGGTTAATATCCCGGCACCCGAAGAACAGCAGGCCAATTCAGGAGGTCCCTCCTTGGATGCCTCCGCAGGAGGCTTCGATCTCGATATGGGAGATGATGAAGCCGAAGAAGACGCTGATTTAGACTTAAGTGCTGATGAAGAAGACGCTGATTTAGATTTAAGTGCTGATGAAGAAGACGCTGATTTAGATTTAAGTGCTGATGAAAGTAGTGAAGTCTCAACGGATGAAGTTGAAGATTTAGATATAAATATTGAAGAAACTGAGGAGCCTGAAGCGATGGATCTATCCGCGCCAGAGGATGCCCCACCTCAGGAGGAAGCTGCTATGAAAGATGATGATGAGTTAGATCTCGGTCTAGAGCCTGAAGAAGAGATTGATCTAGACGAGGGAGCACTTGAGTTCGGAGGAGCGGCCGAAGAAGTTGAAGATGAAGTTGAGGATGATAGTGTTGAAGGTTTAGATTTTGGTGGGGAATCAGAAGATGGGGCGTCTGATGATTTAGTTGCTAGTAAAGAAGAAAGTGAAGAAGAAAATAAAGAAGAAAGTGAAGCAGATAGTGGTGGCTTTGAACTTGGTGATGATAGTGATGACGGCTCTCTTAGTTTAGGAGGGGTGGATGATGACGCCGGGGCCTTAGATCTTGGGGGCGATGATGATGACGCCGGAGGTTTAGATCTTGGGGGCGATGATGATGACGCCGGGGCCTTAGATCTTGGGGGCGATGATGATGACGCCGGAGCACTAGACCTTGGAGCAGATGATGATTCAGGCTCACTCGACTTAGGAGAACCTGATAGTGAGGATAATTTAGATCTTGGTGCCGAAGAAGACGAAGATCTTAGTGAAGATGTCGATGAAGTAAGTGCGGTTTTAGAAGATATAGTTTCTGATGCGGAAGATGATGAAGACTCTGGTGAGCTTAATATTGGTGCCGAGTTCTCTGAAGACGACGAAGACGATGAAGAGTTAGATCTTGGAGCATCAGAAGAAGTTGATTTAGAGGAAGAATTAAATTTAGGTGACGATGAAGAAGAAGATTCTTCGGAAGTTTTAGATTTCTCAGACACTGATGAAGGAACTGGAGAAATAGATGCTCCTGATATGACCGAGACAGACTCAGAAGTCCTAGATTTAGGTGAAGCTGAAGACGAAGATATAGATGAGTTTGCTGAAGAAACTAATCCAACTGTTGTCGTAGCGGCGGAAGACGATAGCTTAAGAGAATTCAAAGCCCCTATTCCAGGATCAGAAACGGAAGATGAAGAGGATGAAGATGAAATCTTTGATTTGGACGAAGACGATGAAGAGGATATTGATTTAGATGCAACGGTAACGGAGGTTGTAGAACCACCAAAGCCTGAAGAACCAGCAGAGGAAGTTGTTGCTGAAGCAGTAGAAAAAGTAGAAGAGACTGTTCAGGCCAGGGAAGAAGCTCCAGAGCAAGAATATGAGCCAATCGTCATAACGCCTGAAGAGCAAAGAGTTGCTGAAGCTTTTAATCAAACGGAACTTGCTAGGCTGCAAGGAACCATAAGACAACTTCGCGAAGAAAGGGAAGAGCTTCTCAAAGAAATTCATGAGTTGAAAACTGACTCGAAGCTAGGGGATCAAGAAAGACTTGGCCTTCAAGCAGAGCTAGATGAAGCTAAGATAGAAATTCAAATATTGAAAAAACGTAGTCATGACGAAGTTGATGAACTCAAGTACCAGCTCCGACTAAGCGAAGAAAAGAAGCAAATTTTTGAAGAGCGTTCTAGAAGTGTTCAAAAAGAATTTGATCGCTTAAATCAAAAAGTTAGAATTGATATAAATCAAGTAAAACAAAGAGAGAAGGAGCTTGAGAGTCAATTAGAATTAGTTACTATGGACTCGCAGAGTCAGGTTAAAAGTAGAGATATGAAAATCTTAGATCTCAAGAGAAAGATAGATGCTCTTGAGTTTAATATGGAAAATGCTAGTATTCGTGAGATAAAATCAAGAGAGGATAAAGAGCGTGTTGAAGAGAGGCTTGAAAAAATCATGAGAACTCTTCGCGGTTCATTAAAGTCACTTGAGTCTGATGTGGATGATAGTGTTTTAGATAAAATAGATAAGCTTTAATAGTAGAGGACTTTTTTGGATATCCCAAAACCACTAAATGAATTGATGGAATTTATGTGTTCTTTCTCAAAATTAGAAGGTGGGAAGGAGCTCTATGGTGAGCTTGATAAGTTTTTTCAAAAAAGAATGGAAACTTCTCCGATGGTTGTTTTTGCTAAACCTAGAGATGGTTCTAAAATACATTCTAAAGAACTGGCCAGGGCCTGTAGAACTCTTTGGAATAGAAACCACGTAGGTAAAGATCCCTTCAGTACCGAGATGGTAGAGCTCAACCTCTTAAAAACCTGTGAAGGGAAGCCCATATTTAAAAGTTGGAAAGAATACGACACTGGGAATGGTTTCTATTATAGCGTTTACTGTGGGCATTCGGAGCAACAAGTTTTCTTTGGCATTTTATTTAAAGAAGAAAAACTAGATCCTGAAATCTTAGATTATATGGTTAGATACTTATCAAACTTAGAATCGATAGTTACTTCATTTTCAGAACTAAAGAAAATGGAGGACCTTGCTCATATTGATGATGTCACGGGGCTTTATAATCAAAGAAAACTTTTTAAAGACTTAGACCAATCAATTTTAAAACATAAAGATTATAAAGAAGAGTTCTCAGTACTCTTTATTGATATCGATCACTTTAAATCGGTAAATGATGGTCATGGTCATATGGTGGGAACTCATTTACTGCATGAGTTAGCTGACTTATTAAAAAAAGTGTTAAGGGAAACTGATATGATTTATCGCTACGGCGGTGATGAATTTGTCATGATCATTCCCGACTCGAATACTGAAATTGCAAAGATTGTAGGTCAGAGAATTTTAAATGCCGTTAAGAATAACGAATTTACAAACGCTAAGTCTGAGAAAACCGAAGGTACTGAAAGCTTTAAATTATCAGTCTCCATCGGAGTAGCAGGCTTTCCAAGTGATGCTAAAACAAGAGATGAAATATTAGATATCGCTGATAAGATGATGTATGAAGCGAAAGAAGCGGGTAGAGGACAAGTTTGTCATGCGGGCAAACTTATTTCTGGATAAAATATGCTCCTGTTGGTTGTAAGTGATCTCCATTTAGGAAAAGGTAAGTTCCTTAAAAATGGACAACTAAATATTCTTGAAGATTTTTTTGAGGATGATCGCTTTCAAGAATTCACGGATTATTATAGTTCAGGTAAACATTATTGGACCCACTGTCACCTTGTTCTCAATGGTGATATCTTAAATTTAATTCAGATCGATGTTGACGGAGTTTTCTCTAGTATTATTGATGGGGAAATAACAGTCAGGGCCATAGAGCAAATTGAGAAAGGCCATCCTGTTTTCTTTGATGCCTTAAAGAAATTTTTAGCTACCCCAAATAAAAAGATCACCTATGTTATAGGAAATCATGACTCTGGAATTGCTTTTGATGAGGCACAAAGAAAGCTTAAAGATATGGTAGGTGAAGGGATTGAATTCGCTTTCGAGCTTAATGTTGACGGAGTCCATATTGAACATGGGCACCGATTTGAAGTCATAAACACAGTTCCGCCTCATAAGTTTTTTCTTGATGGACCAAATGGAAAAAAAATACTGAATCTTCCTTGGGGAAGTCTCTTCTGTATTAATGTTTTACCCATGCTTAAAAAAGAAAGACCAATGATTGATAAAGTAAGGCCCATGTCTAGTTATATAAAATGGTCGTTCTTTAATGACTTTGCTTACTTCTTTAGGATGTTCCTTACGGTCTTTAAGTACTTTGTGAGAACTAACTTTGATACTTATACAAAACAGAATAGAAACTTCCAAACGACTCTAAAAGTTCTAAAACAAATTACGATTTATCCAAGATACGAGAAAAAAGCTAAGAGCATTTTAAAAAGAAACCCAGACCTTCATACGGTTGTAATGGGCCATACACATGTTCAAGAGTGGAGAAGGTTTCCAGAAGGTAAGTATTACTTCAATACAGGAACTTGGAATATGATTCCCTCAATGGACGCCGCACTTCATGAATCAGCAGCCAATCTAACTTATTGTGCTATTGACCTCCATTCAAGGAGTAAGACCATTAGAAGTGGTTCTTTGAACGTCTGGCAGGGTAACTGGCGCCCCTTTAGAGAGGAAGTTAGCACTAGTTAACATATTGAAATTATTAACTTATCTTTATTACAAGGTCTGTAGACGCCATGCCGTATTTGGCGTAGTTTCCACGGATGCATTTTTTGATTTTGGGGATGATTTTATTCGGAGTTTTGACTTCTTGTGGTCAAAGAAAAGCTCCTAGTAACGATGCCCGTTTTGATATTTATAAAATCCAATTCCAAGAAGAAGCAAAAAAACGTGGGATTGAGGTTACTGATGGTGAGCTTTCACTGCCTATCGCTTTTGGTGAGACGGGAAGTGGTACCGATGGTGTGTGTACAGTTCCTGGAATGGGAAAAAACGCATTTTCGGCTGCTGCAAATAATCTCTTTAATAAAGAAAACTACGACCGTAAATTTATATTGATTCATCCCGAGATCTTAGAAAAAGATTTATTCTATATCGAAGCGGTGGTGTTTCACGAACTTGCTCACTGTCTTCTTGGTAGAGACCATACTGAAGAAAGAAGTATCATGAATGTTTCTCAAGAGAGAAATAGTGATTACCCGAAACTAAGAACTATTTATCTTGATGAGTTGTTTGGTCTTGAGGCGGATTTTGAAGACTTTATTATGCAGCTAGGTTGCAGTAAACCGAGCGAAGAAACGGAGTTTATAGATAATGTTCTTTACGATTCATTTGGAAGAACTTTGAGATATTCTATCTTTCCTGCTGATCACGAAAGTCACGAAGTTTACTGTGTTAACTCTAGTTTAAAATGAAGAGCTATGTACTGCTAATACTGAGCAAGCTGCTTTCGCAATAAGCCTATCATCCTTCGAACCTAGAAATGCTCTTTTTAGTGA
>JAIBDQ010000140.1 GCA_024686135.1 Halobacteriovorax sp.
AAAAGCACGTAGAAAATAAATCTGCTCGCCAAGTCTATGTGTGGTCTGCTCTACAGTATCGTTCAATTTAAATCCGTGAATGGGTTCCCTAATAGAATATCAGAGAACCTAAAAAAAATAAGAAAATTTACGAATAACCTAGTGAAAATCGGGGGTATTTCCAATTATCTCAAGATCCTCAAAATTATTCTTTAGCTCGTATTCATCGTATATACGTCCATCAAAGATATATCTTAAGATCACTATGAATAATAAGAGAAAACAAGAAAAGAAAATTGAGACAAAAATCATCTTAGTTTTAGCTATCTTTTTATAACTAGAAAGCTCTGATTGATAATTATCAAAAATAAGGTCTGCCACAATCGTTGATTCCGCTAATCGCAGCTGCACTAACTTTTGCTCTAATAGCTTAATAAGTTCCAAATTTGGCTCATATTCTTTGATCTTAACTTCAAGCTCAGTGCTTTCTTTAGTTAATACTTCTAGCTCTTTTTTAACCTTTTCGAATTCCACACTAGTTTTAGAGAATTGATCTTTAATAACATTATAATTATGTGTACTAGTTGCTTTTATGTTCTGCTTTCCTTTTGCAAAGGTATCATTAACACCAAAGCTCTCAACATCTCCAAGGGAAGCAAGTTTTCTCTCATTAGATTTAAGCTCTTGCTTTAGCTTTTTAGTAATATTATTACTTTTTATTTCACTTTGATTTTCAAATGAAAGTTCTATACTCGCAATATCTTCGCGAAGTTGTTTTACTCTTTCCCTTATTTTTTTAGCTTCCGTTACCTTAAAAAGTTCAGAATTTGTTGATTTTCCTGATTTAGCTAGAGTTTTTTTGGTTTGACTAAGCTCTGTCTCAATTTGATTAAGCCTTGCCTTTTCTCCAAAATAAAGGTTTCTTACAGAATTAAGTTTATTATTTACAGAGCTTATCTTTACTTTAAATTGTGCTTGCTTATCTAAAAGACCTTTAATCATCTCTAAATCAACTTCATTTTTCTTCTTACTTAATAAATTTTCAGAGATTTTTATCTGAGATGAAACAAAATATCGTATTTGATTATACCTGTCGTTTTGAATGGCCTTTGAAACCACCTTAACAAGTGTATCTGTCGTATCATGGTCAAGAGACCTAACCACTAAGCTATAACGATCAATCACATCATTCGACATGTTTACCGAATAAAACTGTCCTATAAGCCTAGCAACTTTATCTCTTTCACAGTCTTTATTACCTGAACAGGCCTTAAACATTGCCTCAAAGGTAATCTGATTTTTACTTCCAATAGAATTAAAATTTAGCTTCCTAAAATTATCGACCTTCATGAGTTCGTCAGCGACTTTGTATTGGAAATCTACAGACTTCCCATAGGAGATAATTTCTGTGGGGTCTAGTGTAGAGGTCTTCTCTCCTAGCATACTAAAGATCATTCCACTTGCTGAATTACTCGATTCATTTACATATTTAAATCCTACATTTCCGCTATAAATAGTATTTTGTCCCATATAAGTGTACGCAGAATATACTGCGGCTATCAGTGGGACTGATATGGATAAAAGCTTGTAGCGTTTAACCAGCTTCCAAAGAAAGGGAAAGTTAATTATTGATGTCTCATTTAAGACAATATTTAGTTTTTTCATCCGAAAATCCTCCACCAAGGTTTCTTATGTTTTTCCTCAGCGTCCTCTTCTTTTTGTTTCTGTTTAGTATCAAATAATAAACCTTTTAAATTAATTCCATATCCCATAAAGAAGTTTTGCACTTCTTTAATATCTTTAGAGCTACTTAGGGACTGTGCAACAATAATTGACAGACTCTCAAACTTCATAATGACTGGAAAATATCTCTCAGAGTTCTTTTTAATTTTGTAAAGTTCAGGCACATCCCAAAATATCAAATCATAATTATCTACTAAGTTATCAAAGACCTCATCATAACTTGCGGAAGACTCATCATTTGAAAAATTTAAAAGATTCTCTAAATCAAAAAAGTCAAAATGCCCATAAAAACGATAATAATCGCAAGGCTCTTCTCCGTCTTCAATTTCAAGCTTTTCTTTTTTAGAAATAGAGACGATATCTTTAAAAGCACCATCATTTAAGTTGTCCGAAACAATCGCTATTTTTAAATCATCTTTGTGATCAAAAAAACTAGCGAGCCCTAGGATACTTGTTTGTTGACTAGTCTGATAACCAGTCGAAGAAACAGCAAAAGATTTCACGCCAGCCTTATAATCCTCATAGAAACTACTTCCAATTTTGAATAGTTCATGATGATTACTAACTTTATAAAAGTATTTATTTGATCTTTTCTTTTCCTTCGCGACGGTTTTTGGCTTCTCAACCTGTTCCTCAGGAGCGGTATCATTTAAAAGTTCTGGTTTTGGCAAACCACTTTTAGCTTTAGGCATCTCAAGGGCGGACTCCACCACGCTCTCGGCGGAAGAGAACTGACTTTCTTTGAATTTTAGCTTCAAACCAGCCACTTATGCGCCCTTTTTCTTATATTCAGTACCATCTGGATTATATAAAAGTCCCTTAATCTCTACTTGGTATCTTTTGTAGTAACCAACCAGTTCATGGACTTCTTTAATTTTAGTTTTATCTTTGGCCACGATAAGCGAAACACTATCGAGGGACCTGATTATTGGAAAATAAACTTCTTTTTGACTATCTAAAATACTAACTTCAGGCATATCCCAAAGAATAAGATCATAACTATCTACTAAAAAGTCTACAAAGTCCTCGAAGTCGAAAGTTCTAATTTTCCTTGCAACTTTTCTAAGTTGTTCGAAATCCATTAACTCTATTCCGTTAGTCACGCCAACATCATAAGTTATATCTTCATCAAATACCTGACGGGATTCATTCTCTCCAATGCTCATATATTCGCTATAAAAAGAGTGAGCGACGCCTTCGCTTACGATCAATGTTTTTACGTCAGTATGGTAATTAAAGAAGGTTGAAACACCAAAAACAGTTTTTTGTCTTATTAAGTCCAAATCGTAACTACTAAAAGCAAAGCTCTTTAGCCCCTCTTTGAAGTCCTTTAGGTACTGACTGCCAGTTTTAAAGAGTTCAACATGATCTTTAGCTTTATAATAGAAGCCATTATGCTGCTTTCCTCTCTTCTTAGATAATGTATGTTTTTCATAAGAGAGCTTCTTTAGCTCTTTCTCATCTGATGACTCGTATTCGTCAATTTGACTATCGATCTCATTCCCAAGATCTTCATCATCTTTAGAAAACTTACTCTTAAAAACAAACTTCTTTTCAGCTTTAGACTCAAATTCTCTATTAAAATTTAAATGACTTTCTTGACCGTTTTCCGTTTTTTCGCGTTTTTCACTCTTAACTTCAGGACTACTGTAAAGAAACTCAGTATTAAGCTCGCGATCAAGCTCCATGAAATCAATTTTAATTTGTCTTGGTTTATGAGTTTCCTGTTCTTCAGGAATATAATCAACGTCGCTTCTTCTCTTATAGTTGAATTTCTTAAACTTTTGCTCTTCAACTTCACTAGGCTTTTTCTTCTCGTAGAGAACTTCAACCCGATTTGCCTCTTCAACACCTATTTTCTCAACAACGACTTTTCTAATATCTGAATTATTTTTGATAAAATCGTTAAGGTCTGCGGGATCAACCTTCTTGATTTCGTCACCCTTGTAAACTGTTACATTAGTGACTTCAGGCTGACTTTTTTCTTCGTCTGTTAACGGTCTTACTTTTATTGGAGCTTCTGAGAATTCAGACTGTATACTAAAGTCCGCTAGAGGATCAGGTCCTCCATCATTAACTTCAGTTTTCGCTCGGTGCTCAGGACGTTTGTATTGCTCTTCGTCCTCAACAATAACGAAATTCTGTGTATTTTCTTTCTTTAAACTATTTCCCATAAACATACAGGGTCTAAAGTTTTAGACCATTTACCTCATCTTCTTTTCGACAAATTAAATAAAAAACTTAGCGGACTTTAGAACTAATTTAAGGGGAAAATATTGCTATCCGAGTAAAGTTATCTACATAAAACGATAACTCTCGGATTTAATGCAATTATTAAGGAAAATTAACCTTGTTTTAAGAGAAATCCTGCCTTCTCTAAGCTATTGATAATGGCAACTTCTGATGCCTTGATAAACTCACCATCTAAAGTTTTATTGGGATCTAAAAACGTAGTTCGTAAAGTTACGGACTTTCGGTCACTTGAATGAGTATAAACATCCACAACCTTGTGAGAAATAGCTTCTTTAATTTTTAATTTCCTAAGAGGCTCCAATATTTTTGCCACCTCTATTCCTGACTCAACGTCTACGGTATAATCAAAAGTTGATTCTGGAAATTTAGGAAGAGGATGATACTTGGTTTTATCTTTTATCGCCCGGGCCTCAAAGCTTGATAAATCAAGAAGGGCCATAGAAAGATGCCCCTTAATTTTATTATTTTTTAGAAGAAGTGGATGAACGCTAAAAATGCTTCCATGAGGTTTACCCATTAATCTAATATTTTTAAATTCAAAAGGGTGTAACCCACTCCAGTCTTCATTTACGGCTAGAGCTTTAAATTTAGGATGCTTATCTATAATATCTCCTGGTAGTGAAAGAGCCGAGCATAGTCTTTCCATTGTATTTAGTAGACTTAAGAAGGGACTCTTGTTTTTAGAGTAAAACATTACGCCTAAAACAGAATGCTCTTTTTCAAATCCTGGATATATTCTTCCAAGCTCAAAACATTTAAATTCTTCTTGGTTCTTAGAGTTTTTACTAGCTGCTTCTAGAAGCGTCGGGATTAGACTATCTCTCATCCTATCGTGATCTTTAGAGATCGAATTGATAATTTTTAAAGAATTGCCCGAGGGCCAATCGGCTTTCTTAAGTACCTTCTCCCCTATCAAAGGATAAGTCATAACTTCATAAGACTCGGCATTTACACTAAGAAAATTTCTAATTTTACGATGTAAATTCTGAGCTTCAGTTAATCTTACGGGTTCTACCGAGAGCATTGGTCCAACTGGAGTGATATTGTCATAACCAATAACTCTACCAATTTCTTCTATAAGATCTGCCCCGCAATCGATATCTTTTGTAGACCTATAGCTTGGAACAGATACTGTTAGTGCATCACCATTTTCTATCACTTTAAAATCTAAACTAGATAATATTGAGACTACCTTAGATTGCTCTAACTCCTTACCTAAAACCTTACTAATATGACTGGCCGAAATTTCAAGGACTAATGGCTCAAATGAAGCTAAGTCCTCACCTGAGTATTCAGGTTTACCAACAACTTTAGCCTCTGGACAAAGATCTTTAACTAATTCTACTAAACGAAGAAGCGTTCTATATGTTAACTGACTATCTAAGGTTTTTTCGAATCTTTGGGATGAATCTGATCTAAGACCTAGTCTAGTAGAAGTTCTTCTTACTAGTGCTGGCATCCAGTTTGCGACTTCAATAAAAATATTTTCAGTTTTATCAGTTACACCTGAATTAAGGCCCCCCATGATTCCTGCTAGCACGAGAGTCTTCTTACCATCCGTAATGACTGTATCAGTATCTACAAGTTCTCTTTCTTGTTCATCCAGTGTAGTGAATTTTTCATTGCCAGAAAGTTTAATCTCGATTTTTGAATCTTCAATAAGATCTCTATCAAAAATATGATTAGGCATTCCTAATTCTGTCATTACATAATTAGAAATATCTACGATATTATTAATAGGTCTAAGGCCTACGGCCTTTAGTCTTCTTTGCATCCATGCCGGACTTGGTCCAACTTTTACACCCGATAAAGATAATCCCCAATAAGCTGTGCACGAAGTTCCCTCTTCAATTTTTGGAATAATTGGAGAGCTTTCATCTGTAAATAATCTTTCGATTGAATCTTTCCATTTTTGATCAAAAGGATTTTTTAATTCTTTTTCATAAAGGGCAGCAAATTCTCTAGCGATTCCATAATGACCCCAAAGATCTGGTCTATGTGTTAATGATTTATTGTCAACATCTAATAAAACATCACTAGTTTCTTTTAAGTATTCCCCAAGAGGTGTACCAATTTTTGTATCTTTCGGAAGATCACAAATCCCTTCTGAACTATCAGCTAAGCCTAATTCCTCTTCAGAACAAAGCATTCCTTCAGAAAGAATCCCTCGAATTTTCTTTGGTTCTAGAGTGAAGCCAATAGGAAGAGTCGTTCCGATGGGAGCGTAATGGGTCTTAAGTCCAACTCTTACATTACTCGCTCCGCAAACAACCCTAGCATTTTCTTTACCACCGAAATTAAAGGTCACTAAATTTAGCTTATCCGCTTCTGGATGTTTTTCAATACTCACAATTTCTGCGACTTTAATCTTTTTTAAATATTCACCAGACTCTATGACATCTTCAACTTCGGCCGTACCAAGTGTAAAACGAACCCCTAAGTCTTTTGGGTTTTCATTTGGGAGTTCAACGAAATCAGATATCCATTCAGTAGAAATAAGCATGATATAATCCTAAAAAGTTTTAAATTGTTCAGAGAAACGAAGATCGGCGCCATGAAGATGCCTAATATCATCGATATGATACCTCATCATCACAAGCCGATCGAGACCAAGACCAAAAGCAAATCCATTAAATTCGTCTGGGTCTATACCACCGGCCTTAAGTACATTGGGATGAACCATTCCACATGGTAGTAGTTCAACCCATCCAACTTGTTTACAAACACTACAGCCCTTTCCAGAGCAAATAAGACATTTTATATCAAGTTCAAATCCTGGTTCAACAAACGGGAAAAAACCTGGTCTAAGCCTTACTTCGACTTCTTTTTTGAAGATCTCGCTTAGGAGTGACTTCATAAAATAAATTAAATTAGCGACGGAAATATCTTTTCCAACCATCATCCCCTCTAATTGATGGAAAACCATCTCATGAGAAGCGTCTGTTCTTTCACACCTAAAAACTTTTCCTGGTGCTATAAATCTAAATGGAGGCTTTCTTGAAGTCATGCCTCTGACTTGAATCGTTGAGGTATGAGTTCTTAAAAGAAACTTTTTTTCGTCTGTTTCTGCGTGAGGATCGTGGAACCAAAAAGTATCCTGCATATCACGGGCTGGGTGATCAGCTGGTATATTAAGCGCTTCAAAATTATGAAACTCATCTTCAATATGTGGGCCATCTAAAATATCAAACCCCATTGATAAGAAGATATCTTCAATCTCAGTTTGAATTAGAGTAACCGGATGAATTCCACCATGGTGGTTATTAGAGGCCATAACTGAGTCAGTTAGACTTAGATCTTCTCTTTCACTCGCTAGTTTTTCATTGATTGCATCAATCTCTAGCTTTTGAAGTTTTGAATTAATGAGTTCTTGAATTTTATTTTTAACCTCATTGGCCGCAGGACCTAACTGCTTTTTTTCCTCTGGCGTACAGTCTCTAAGACCAGCTAAGATTTGCGAGATGGCACCTTTTTTACCAAGGTACTCTGATTTCAGGTTTAAAATTTCGGCTTCTTTTGAAAGTTTTTCTAGAGCAGAGGTAAACTCATTGAATAACTTTTCTAACTTTTCTAACACGGGGCTCCCCTTCCTTATAGATGCCCGCTATTTTGACAAAAAAAAAGGGGATGAACAAGCATCCCCCGAATATAAAAATCTAGACTGATAGTTAGAAGTTTACACGCTTATAGCGTTGTTTCCCTCGACCCCTACGGCACTTGTAAAATGAAACTCCTTGATGGCAACCAAGCTTCACCGGCTATCCATGAGGTCCGTCATGGAAAATTAAAATGAATTTTAGAACGGCCTAGTTAAGGACCCATTTTCCTCCCAAAGACTCTCACCCTCCCTCCAAGAAACGCTCACCACGTAACTTGACCCGTTCGTCATCTGGC
>JAIBDQ010000005.1 GCA_024686135.1 Halobacteriovorax sp.
GTGCACCCAGAGTTTGAGTCGTAATATTTGCTTCAATAATTTTAAAGCCTTCCATCTCAGGAGTCCCAAGTGGACTTCCTTCATAACCAGCTTTTTCAATATTTTTTGCATCGAAAGTATCAATGTTTAAAATAATAGTTCCGCCCCTCTTAACTGAACGAAGGTTCGCTTTTAAAGCTGCGGGATTCATGGCAATTAAAACATCAGGCTCATCACCTGGAGTGTTAATTTCACTGGCACCGATATGAACCTGGAATCCAGAAACACCAGCAACGGTTCCAATAGGAGCACGAATTTCAGCTGGGAAATCAGGGAATGTGGCAATGTCATTACCCATAAGGGCAGACGTGTTTGAAAATTGAGTACCAGTCAACTGCATACCATCACCGGAATCGCCGGAGAAACGGATGACTACACTGTCGAGTTCTTGCATTAGGAAAGTCCTTTTAAAAACGGTATTAAAAAAAATCGATTTTACCTTACCAATTATCGCCGGTTTTGACTTCTTAAAAAGGTGGAAAAACTTGCTTTAAAAGCTCTGTGACGGGAGTTGTTTACTTTTTGACTCACGCACCAAGTAATATCATCAGGAATTCTTATTTGATCCTTTAGTCAGGTCTAAGGACACGGCGCGAAGTTTGTTCGCTGTCGCTCTAGGTTAAGCTTAGAGCTGATGAAAATTGCCTTTAATGCTTCACTTTTATACAACGCCCAACTTAGGGGCTGGAACCGCTATACGGTGTCCCTGTTGAAGGAGCTTCAAAACCAAGGCCTCAGTTTATTTCTATACAGTAGAAAAGCTGTTCACCCGGAGATAAAGAAGCTTCTTGGTCCAAACAATATCACTTACCGAGAAGCTCCAAAATCAAATTACTTTATGTGGGAACAGAGAATCTTGTCTAAGTGGTGCCTAGAGGATCGCATCGACCTCTTTCATTCGCCTTATAACTATGGCCTTCCCTTCTCTTCTCCATGCCCTAAGGTTCTGACTCTCCACGATGTAATCGAGGAAAAGTACTATAGGCCCTTTGAAAGTCTCGTATCTAAATTAAAACCTAGTTCTATTAAGTATCGTTTTTTACAAAGTTCAGCACCGAAGAATGCAGACCATATAATAACCGTTAGTTACCACGCCAAAAATGACATCAAAGAATTCTACAAGATCCCAGAGGAAAAGATTGATGTTACTTATGAAGCTCACCCAAAGGAGTTTGAAATAAAACTCTCTGACCAAGAGAGAAAGCAGGTCCTATCCAAGTATAAAATCAATTTTCCATTTGTGTTTTATATTGGAGGTTTTGATCAAAGAAAGAATATTCCCTTTCTCTTGGAAGCTTTCGCTAAGGCCTCTCTTCCAGACCATAGATTAGTTTTAGGTGGTTCGGGTGATTCAACTGACCTTGAAAGAAAGGCTTCTGGTCTCGGTATAAATGCCTTTGTTCACTTTACAGGTTATATAGATGACCAAGATCTTCCGGCCTTTTACCAAAGTGCAGATGCTTTTGTTTACCCATCTCTTTATGAAGGCTTTGGCTTACAAGTTTGCGAATCTATGGCCAGTGGCTGTCCCACCCTAGTAAGTGACCGTGGCTCACTCCCAGAAGTGCTAGGAGAAGGTGGACTATATTTTGATTTAGATGATCCTCGGGCCCTTGCCGATATGATGTCTAAGATTTCACTAAAACCTGACCTAAAGACAGAGTTGTCTGAACAGGCCCTAAAGCGCTCAAAATCCTTTAGTTGGGCAAAGACAGCTCAGCAAACCATTGAAATTTATAAAAAGGTATTAAGTAAAAAACATACTTTGTAACAAATCGATTCAAAGTTAAACTAAGCTATATGAAAACAATCATCTTAGTACTTATATTCTTATTGCCTACTCTCACTTGGAGCTATGAAGTGAAATTCGACAAAGAAGAAGCTCTTAAAAAGCTCTCTGATATACAAAGAAAAGTTACCCAAAAAGATGGAACTGAATCTCCTTTTAATAATGAATATAATGACAATAAAAAAGAAGGCATTTATGTAGATGTCGTTTCAGGAGAGCCTCTCTTTGCTTCGGTTCACAAATATGATTCAGGTTCTGGCTGGCCTGCTTTCTACCAACCGCTTGTTAAGGCCAATATCGTTGAAAAAACTGATCGAAAACTTTTTATGACAAGAACGGAGGTTCGTTCAAAACACGCTAACAGTCATCTTGGACATGTTTTCACTGATGGTCCCAAACCCACGGGACTACGCTATTGTATTAACTCTGCTGCTTTAAAATTCATTCCTAAAGAAGAGATGGAAAAAGCTGGTTATGGGGAATTTTTAGAAGTCCTCAAAAAACCTCACAATTAACGCTGCGAATCAGCATTGACAAGATTAAGGAGCTCATTTAATTTAGCTCCACACTGATAGTGGGCGTTTAGCTCAGCTGGGAGAGCGCTACCCTTACAAGGTAGATGTCGGCGGTTCGATCCCGTCAACGCCCACCATTTATTCCACTGTCATTAGCAAAAACCCTGACTATTATCATCTGTTAATTGTGCGTCGCTCAACCCTAAGCTTCTATTATGAAAAAAATAACTATCGCACTCAGCTTCCTTTTTATTTCTCTATCCGTATCGGCCGTCGATATTGTTGTCCCCAAAGGACAATATCAATATGACTCTGCTGAGATCGCTTTTGTCCGCGATGTACAGCTCTTTAGTGTGGCTGAGGAAACCGGCAAACAAAGATATGAAGAATTAAAAACTAAAAGATACATCTGCCGTTTTTACCCGGGCGATATGGTGAGCTGTTATAAGTTCATCGACAATAACGACACCATTGAAATTTCAGAGCAAGAGGTTCTGCAGGTAACCCCTCACTTTGGACATAAGACAAGAGTAGAGCTTGAAACAAGAAATGAGTACGAATTAGTGTATAGCGTTTTTCAACCAGTTGATATGCCTATCGGAATAGCTGAAGGTTATCGCTTACATGTTAGAGAAGCGGGAGACTACTTCCTTGAAGTGTTTCTTGATGGCAATATTTTAAGATACCGATACGCCAATACAAAAACTTTAAGGTTACAATTGAAGAAAAGAAAGACAATTGGTGAGAATCACTGGCTTGAGTACGCGATCAATTCAATCTACAAAAAAGTTCAATAGTTCTTGCAAAACTGTCGCTCCGAATCCGGAGCGATATTCTCATGAGTCTCTAAAGAAAAAACGGTATTCATTGAATTCAACTCACCGGCCATCTCAGTCGGAAGCATTAACTCTATAGCATTTCTTGCTTCCAATAAAATATTTGTTTGTAAAATCCTATTTTTTTGAAACCAAAATATTTGTGAATCTTTTTCATTATTCTCTCTAAATTTACCATAGGTACAAGATTCAAAATGTTCAGTAAAAAGCATAAAGTAATTTTCCATCATCATCGCCAAATGTTCTCTATTTGTAATATACGAATAAAAGATTATCCCAATATTTGGAACAAAGTCAGAATAAAAATCCTCTATTGAAAACTCATGACTCTCAGGGGTCTCCAGTTCGCCATAAATTAAAAAGATGGCATACTCCCAAGCCTTTTTAGTTTCAGGGTAAACAATCTTTCGACTAACCATTTCCTTATTTTCATAGCGAGAGGTTCTGAGTTCGTAATAACTTTTAGATTTATCAAGAGTATCAAACTCATTAATAGGGTAAACATCATTCGCATGAGTTAATTCGTGAAAAAGAAGTCTCGTTAAAACTGGTTTAATATCAGAAATAGTTCTCTCTTTTTTCGAATAACTAGAATAGATTGTTTTATTATCTTTAACAAAATCCCAATCTGTAAAAACCTTCTTTCTTTCATCCCTTGAGTAGCGTCCATCTTTTTTAAAGATTAGTTTTTTATACTCCTCTTGTGTCTTCCAAAGGTAAGAAGCATTTAAATAAATCATTCCAGTAGGTGTGTAGTAAAATGAAGCGCTAATCTCATCAGAGATGATAATTCCAGAGACAGATGCGAATAGAGCAAATAAATATTTGTTATCAATATGGTTTAAATATTCTTCAAAGTTTTTAGCTAAGAAATCGTGACTTACAATCGTATTTTCCAATACAAATTTTGTATTAATCTCCTGACCTTTCATTCCAAGAAGAGGTACTTTCTCCGGTGTACAACCTTCTCCAAGTTTCTGAAGGGCACAGTTTCTAATCGCGCTATAATAAGGAGAACCTAACTTAGCTGCTGCAAGCTTCTTGTTGCTGTCGAAAAAGCCTAAATTTTGTTCGATCTCATTTTGATGAGGCTCACCTGCAACTGGCGAAGACTTTTTATTTCCACAGGAAGCCAGTAGGGAAATTAATAGAATTAAGATTGAGTATTTCATAGCTCAAACAAGATAACACCGCGCTGCGTCACCAGCAATCCTATTGAAATATTTATATTCAGTTTTTTCGAGAACTTAGCTTATTCTCTAGGAAATTCCTTTATCCAGTACAGCCAGCTATATCTTGAATGAGGTCTTTTATACTCTGTGAGCATATTATCATCAGTGATAAGCGAAAGGTCTTTTCGTTTTCTAAGAATAGGTCCAATATCTGAAAAGTCTTTTGAAGCCACTTTCTCTAACTTCTTTTCAAATTCTATTTGTGAAACCCCAGATCTTCTATAATGAAAATCTTCTTTAAGAACTCTAAGTCTTTCTTTTTTATCTAAAACAACCTCTGAATCTGTTCCCATAAAAAGATTGGCATAGCGAGTAATCCTCTTAAATATTTGCGCACCTGTGAAGAGTCCATCGGGAGAATTAGTGGCGTTAAAAAAGACGACTCCATCAGGCGAAAGTCTCGATTTTGATAATTCTAAAAACTCTTTTGATAAGAGGTTACTCACCATGCTGCGGTAGTGATGGGGAGTATTCATTATAATCACGTCAAACTTCTTGTTGGGATTTAATTTTAACCAACGTCTAGCATCGTTAAAATGAATATTAACACTCGGGTCTTGGATTAATTTGTCATGTCCTGGATAAAAAGAAGATAACTTAAAGTACCCTGGGTTTATATCTATGATATCTAAGCTCTCAAGTGGTTTATAATCCTGAATTATTCTCCCCCAAGCACCAACACTCATTCCAATCAGAAGAACCTTTCTTGGTTTTGGATGCAAGAGTGCAAAGATATAGGGTCTATCTAATGGGAAGTCATAAAAAAGTCCTTCCGACCATCTACCGTCAAATCCCCCACCACCCGAAGTAATATGGAATCCATTCTCATCAATATGGGTTGTGATGATTCCATGTCTATTCTGAATAACTTTATCAAATCTAGTCGCTACCATAGGGGCAGATTTTTTAAAAAGTTTAAAAAGTAGGCCATCACTAAAAAAATAATAACTTCCACCAATGAGAACTAAAGAAAATAGCGAGGCTGCTATTTTTTCTTTCTCCGGTTTATACATTATTAAACTTAAGAAAATCGATCCAAGGGCAAAAAGAAAAAATGCATCTTCAAGAGAAATTGTATCTAGGACAATATAACCTGTGACAAGTGGCCCTAAAGTACAACCTAGAATATTTGCTAAATATAGTTTTGAAAGCTGACTTCCAACATGACCCCCTTTCTTAGCAATTAAATCATGACAAAGAGCAATCAAAACTCCACCCTGTAAGAACGCCACAAACATAATCAACCCATAAGAAACGAGAAGCCCGCCATTAGCGGTTAGAGATAAAACGAAACTGACCAGAACTAATGAAAAAGCATACACAACCGCCGAGGCGAGTAGCATGAAGCTTATCTTCCGCATAGGAAATGAGTCTTCTTCACATAGTTTTTTCGCAAAAGCGGAACTTAGTGCAATCCCAATTAGGAAGAAGCCTAATACATGTCCAAAAACTTGAGGCATGCCTGCTACTGAAAATCCGATGGCCCTTACCCATAGGATTTCTTGGCTTAAAGAAATAAACCCTACAAGAAAAGCTAATACATAATAAATAAGACATGAGCCCTCTGTACTTCCCTTGGTCTTCTCGAGCCCAACTTTTTCATGAGAGGTTTCAGTTAATCGAATATAGAGAAACGTGCAGAGTCCAACTCCTAAGTTAAAAAGGGCTGCAACCTTTGTAGCTGAACTAATTCCCATAAACACAAAAAGAAGGTCAACGCATAAAAAAGAAGCAAGGGCTGCCCCAGCAGTATTAAAGAAATAAAGTGTTCCAAAAGAGACGCCAGTGTTTTTCTTATAATAATTTAGGTAAGTCACCAAAATGGGAAGGGTTGCCCCCATAAAAATAGTAGGAATAAGGAGCAACAAGAAAAGTAAACTCATTCCTCCTGTAAATGAAACCGACCAAAAGATAGGATTGAAACCTTTAAAAATATAAGAACTAAAGAAACCAAATATACCAATTAAAAGCTCACATAAGAAGAAGGCTTCTGGTAGTTTTTCTGGATATTTTTTTGAAATCCAGCCCCCAAGAATTCCCCCTAGTCCCAAGCCTAGCATAAAAATACTTACAATAATGACCACGGACTCTGTGTTTACACCGATCATTTGAAAAAGAATTCTTTGCCAAGAGACCTGATAAATTAGACTTGCAATGCCTGAAAAGAAAAAGAGAAATATAAAGAATCTATTTGCATAAGCTTCTTTATTGTCCTTTTCTCCAAATGGATAAAAAAGGACCAAAATTATAAAGACAAAATATAGACAGCTTGCCAAGAGTAATACTGGTAAAGAAAACCTTAACTCAAACGGTAGAACTAATAAGAAAGAAATAGGTGCAAGTATGGCCCTCTTTTTAAAGACCGAATTAAGAACATCGTTTAACACCCATTTTTTAATTACAAAGTCCGAAGCCAATTGATAAAATCCCAATAGCAGAAAGCTTAAGACCACTTTAAAAAATAAAGAACTTCCTAAAGTGAAATATCCGAAAAAAACTGAAACCAAAAAGGCCAAAAATAGTCGTACATAAGTCATGACCAGATTATAAATCATTTCAAGTCTATATGCGAGGCACAACAAAGAATTCGTCACGTCCCAATTTCAACCTTTTCATAGTGCATTCCTTGGTCATAGGATTCCCATATGAAAAAACTAACTATCCTACTCTCCCTTTTAATTTCTACGGCTCTTTTCGCAAATAAAGTAGAGGTTCCACTGGGACAATATGAATATGTTCGCTCCGAAATCTCCTTCGTTAAGGATGTTCGAGTTCTGAATACATTAAACCAAGAAGGTAGGGACCAGTTGGCCATTCTTAGAAAAGATAAATACAGTTGCCGTCGATTTCCAAGAAGCTGGTTTAAATGCATCAAGTTTCTTGAAGATCGCGCTGTAGTTGATATTCCCTTAGCAGAAGTTCTGAAGCTAACCCCAAGTTTCGATGATGAATTTGAAATGGAATTATTTTCTGAGTCAGACTACCTAAGCATTTTTGATGTAGAACAGATTGTCGAAACACCAAAGGCCACGGCAAAGAAATACAGAATGTATGTTATCAGCGATGGTGTTAAGCATATTGATATTGAGTTTGGTGATAAAGAGTATAGATTCAATTACAAAAAAACAGATGTTCTAAGTATGCAACTTACTAAAAGAAAGAATCTTGGAAAGCATAATTGGATAGAGTACGGAATCCTATCATTCTACAGAGTTCCTTAATTTCAGACACTTACCACTGTCTATTTTTATAACACCCCTTGAAAACCTTTCAAGGGACCCCATCTTGGCGACCTAATTAGATAAGATCAAGTAATTGAACTAATTAAACCAAGGCCTATTAATGAAGATTAAAAATCTTATCGCTCTCTTACTAATTACGACCAATGTGTCTGCTGCAGATTTCTTAACTGGATCTCTTATAGATAATAATGATGGAAGTTTTGATATCAGCACTTCAAACGGCAAGTTTGAAATTCAAACAACTGATGAAATTAAAAAGTCGCTTCCCTCTCTTGCTAATCCTACTTATGTAAAACAATCAGATGGAAATCCTTATTCTTATGAATTTAAAGGTGAGCTTAAGGGAAATACTTTTGAGTTAGAACAAACCCCTACAAATATTCCAGGAGCTAATTCGATAACTGGTGTCCTTACATATAATGAGGGAACTGGAAGGTATCATATTGGTGAACAAGAAGTTTCTTTTGGTTACACAAAAGTACTTAATCATTACTCTTTTGATGAAGTTTCAAGAAAGTCATATGTCGGCAAAAAGATTGTCGCCGACGGAAGAATGGAAAACGATATCTTTATCATGCAGGCCCTAACTCCTTCTGGACTTTTCAGTGCCGCTCCTGCAGCAAGTTCTCCTTATGATAAAGAAATTGCAAAGAATCCTTATAAATTTATTAAAAAGCGTGTTTATAAAAATGATATCTCTAAATCAAATAACTCTTTTAGAACAACTGTCTTTAATAAAAAAGGATATGAAGTAAAGCCAGGAGAATCAGTATTCCTAGTTACTCTATCAGGTAGACAAGGTGACTCTTTCGGTTCTGTTAACGGACATTTTGTTGCTGGTGTCGGTGAAGTAAAGAAAGACCTGACTCTTAGAGCTGAAGTATCAAATGCCTACGTTACAAATGGTAAGGATATCCTTTCAGGGAATACTTCTTTAACAAATTATTTTTCTAACTTAGTTCAAGGGCAAAACAACTACCGTCCTACTTATACATTTCTAGTGTACGGAATCGATGCCGAAAAACTTAAGAAGTTTAGAGACTTTATGGAGCCTTCTCATATCCTTTTTAGAACACAGAAACTAGATATTACTCTTGATTTTAACTGTACAACAGAGACGGCAAAAGGCCTTGTCTTAGCGGGTATCAAAGGTAACCATGTTAGAACTTGGTGGAATAGAACAATGGACTTAAACCATCTTGCAATCCCACTTAGATTAGCTAGCGTTTTTGGAGAAGCTGGTGAAGCACTAGGAAAAACGGCTTCAAGTGATAAAGAAGATTTTCAACCAAGACCTGCTTTTCATAGCTATATAGAGTCACTTAAGAACAAAAGTGTTATCAAAAAGTTAGGAATCAAAAGAATGGATTATGTTTTCTACTCACAGATTCCTTCAAAAAGACCAGTGGGCGGAGCACCTTCTAACTATACTTTTAATGTTGGTGTAAAGCATGACTCTCTTTTCTACAAGAAACTTTATGATAAATATGAGAATCCAGACACGATGCAGGATCCGGTAAGTCATGACAAATTTTTAGAATTATTAACTGAATTAGATCACGTTCAATAAAAAGAAGGAGCCGAAAGGCTCCTTTTTAAATATTACCACCCATCAATTTACTTATATGACGAGTGTATTCAAATTCGTCGCAGATAATTTTTAGTGAAGCAGTCATAGGTACTGCTAGAAACATCCCTGATATTCCCCAGATCATTCCCCAAAGAATCAAGGCCAGTAAAATAGTAATTGGATGAAGGCCTAAATCGTCCCCCATTAACTTAGGTTCTAGTACGTTTCCTACTAGAAACTGAATAATAAGAAGCCCCGGTAGAAGCAACAAGACCTGCCAGCTAATCCCAAATTGAAGAAGGGCCACTGGAACAGTAATCAGCACCGCAAAGAGTGATCCCACATTAGGGATAAAATTAAGCATGAAAGTTAAAATCGCGAACATAAGGGCCAAATCAAGCCTTACGACACTCATTAGTCCGAAGGAAAGACCGGCGGTTAGGATTGAGATAAAAATTTTATTGGTAGTATATTTTGAAATTCCTTTACTAATTTTTTTTAGAACTCCATCTTCCTCCCCTTGTTTAGTACCAATAAGTAAAAAGAGAAGAAAGATTCCAACCAATAGTGAGTCGCCAACAATATGGGTTAATGAGCCCCCCATCTTTTTAATAAAATCTAAGATTGGAAATTTAGAAATATAGCCAAGAATCTGATTACGATCGAGAGGGACTCCTTTCGCCGTCAAGAAGTCCACCACCGTCTGACCAAAGATCAAAAACTTTTGCTTATAGATATCAGCCCCAGATATAAAACCTTTTAAACTCATCATGGTTCCCATCACCAGCAAAGTAATAACTACTACTACGATAGTAATACTGATAATGGTTGAAACTGAGTTCGGCAGTTTAAACTTTGTTCCTATCCAATCCACTAACGGCAAGACCGAATAATAAATAAAGAGGGAGAAAATAAAAGGGACAAAGACTGCGCTAGCAAACTTTAAGACTAAGGCGACGGCGATGATCGCCAGGGTAAACAGGGACCCAGTGCTAATTCGATTTTCCATTTGTTTATTTTAAGTAGTCTGGGGTTAAAAGACAAAGTTTGTGGTTTAAAAACGGGGATACTGGACCTCCTTCCGGCTCGGTCCTGCCTCCAAAAAAAAAGGGCCCTTCTAAGAGGGCCCTTTGATTGCGCGATTTTTGTAGCTAATGGCTAGTTGGCCACTCCCATTTCTCCGGAAGTTTCGTCTTTAAGCACTTTTAGACCTACAACTTTCATGAACTTCTCTGGTTCAGTTAGTTCTAAGGCCAGCTTAAGAACGTCATCGACGTGAGCAACTGGGTGGATGGTGAGTCCTGCCTGAATTTCATCTGGAATTTCAGTAAGGTCTTTCGCGTTCCCTTGTGGAATGACGATTGTGTCTACACCGGCTTGCTTAGCAGCAAGCATCTTCTCTTTTAATCCACCGATTGGAAGAACTCTTCCCCTAAGAGTTACTTCACCTGTCATGGCCACTGTTTGGAATACTGGAATCCCAGTAATTGCCGACACTAGAGCCGTAGTCATTGTAATACCGGCCGACGGTCCATCTTTTGGCGTCGCCCCTTCCGGTACGTGAACGTGGATATCATTCTTGGAGTACCACTCTGCTTCGATTCCGAGCTGAGGGCTTATTGATCTTACATATGTGAGTGCAGCTCTCGCTGACTCTTGCATCACATCACCTAGCTTACCAGTTGTTTGGATTTTCCCTGTTCCTGGTACAGTGATGACTTCAATATTAAGGATCTCTCCGCCAACTGAAGTCCAAGCAAGTCCGTTAACAAGTCCAACTTGTGGAGTGTCTTCGATCTCTTTCCCATCTCTTTTCTTAGGTCCAAGATACTTCGATAATTGCTTAGGTGTTACATTAAATTTCTTACCAACTTCGTGCTCTTTCTCAACAACTTCAGTAGCAATTTTTCTACATACAGTGTTGATAAGTCTTTCAAACTCACGAACTCCGGCTTCTCTAGTGTATCCGCGAACGACATCTGTCATAGCAGCGTCATTCATGGTTACTTTGTATTCCTCAAGGCCGTTATTTTTAATAGCTTTCTTAAGAAGATACTTTTTACCAATCTGCATTTTTTCAGATGGAGTATATCCAGAGACATTGATGATTTCCATTCTGTCACGAAGAGGACCAGGAATTCTTCCAAGGTCGTTTGCTGTCATAACAAACATAACTTTAGATAGGTCGTATTCCACTTCAATATAGTGATCACCAAAGTTTTTATTTTGTTCAGGGTCAAGTACTTCTAGCATGGCCGAAGCTGGATCCCCTCTCATATCAGAGCTCATCTTATCTATCTCATCAAGAAGGATAAGTGGGTTTGATGTTCCCGCTTTTTTAAGGGCGTTCACAATCTTACCTGGCATAGCACCAACATAAGTTCTTCTATGTCCACGAATCTCAGATTCGTCTCTTACACCGCCAAGAGAAATTCTTTGAAATTCTCTTCCTAATGAATCCGCTAGTGATTTAGCGATTGAAGTTTTACCTACACCTGGAGGACCTGCAAGGCAAAGGATCGTTCCCTTTCCTTCTTCAGTTAGAAGTGAGCGAACCGCTAGGTACTCTACAATTCTATCTTTTACATCCTTCATTCCATAGTGACCGTTATCTAGAACTTCACGGGCATGCTTAACTGAATTATTGTCTTCAGTATATTCACCCCATGGAAGATTCAACATCCAATCAATATAGTTTCTAACAACTGCTGCTTCAGCTGACATTGGAGACATTGATTTAAGTTTCTTGATCTCTTTTGCTGTCTTAAGCTTTGCTTCTTCTGGCATATTTTTAGACTCAAGCTTTTCTTCCATCTCTTGGATATCAGTTTTGCCATCGTCTTTTTGACCAAGCTCTTTTTGAATCGCATTCATTTGCTCATTAAGGTAGTACTCTTTTTGAGACTTCTCCATCTGAGTTTTAACACGAGAGCGGATTCTTCTTTCTACGTTGATGATTTCAATTTCACCCTGCATCTTTTCTAGTAGTAGATGAAGCCTCTTCTCAACTTCTACTGCTTCTAAGATTTCTTGTTTCTCAGGGATCTTCATCGTTAAATGAGCAACGATGATATCAGCTAGACGTGAAGGATCTGTAATAGAAGAAATACTCATCAGAAGCTCTGGTGGAATTCTTTTATTAAGTTTCACGTATTGCTCAAAGATACTCTTGATGCTTCTCATGGTCGCTTCAAGATTAACTTGATCGTTAACGCTTGTATTACACTTTGTAACATCGGCCCAGTAACCATCATTAGATGAATGGAACTCGTTGATGTCAGCGCGGTACTTACCTTCTATAAGAACCTTTACCGTATTATCTGGTAAGCGTAACATCTGGATGATGTTAACAACTGTACCAACGTCATAGACGTCTTCTCGGTCAGGATTCAGTACGCTAGCGTCCTTTTGGGTCACAAGAAATAATTCATTATTATTCTTGGCCGCTTCCTCTAGAGCTGCGATTGATTTCTCTCTTCCTACGAAGAGTGGAACAACCATATGAGGAAAGATAATGACGTCTCTAAGCGGAAGAAGAGGGTATCGCTTTGATGTTTCAGATTTGGACTCCGGCATAGCACCTCCTGTACTATTTGAGTTTTTCTTCCTAAACCGCAGACATCTTGTCCACTCGGAAGAACCGTATACTCTATTTTAACCCTAACTTTGGAAAATTAGTGAGTCTTTTTTTTCGGCGAAAATTTCCCGACTAAGCGGGACAACATTAAATCACAGGTATTTAGCTCCTCTGAATACCCCTATTTATGGGCACTTCGAGCATCTTTTTTTTTTACTTCATGATGACAGTTTTTTTTAGTTGAAAAAAAAGTTGAAAGTCACATCTATTAAAAACCAGCCTGAGGACTTCTCTCAATTAACCAAAAAGACGATTTAAGTTAGCGCTTCTTAATTCCGAAGAGTTAGGGTGAGAAACTATAAGAGTGCAGCATCCATTCTAACAATTATGCTTACGGGCAGTGCTTGTGAAACAACTGGTGAAAAGTTCCAGCAGAGTTTTAAAGGAACAATTGCCTCTTTATCGACTCCAAGTACCGAAAAAGACATGAGAAGACTCACAAAAGATGGAAAGACCTTCCCAAACCCTCAAGAATTAACAAGGGTTGTGAGTAATCCTGGAGACCTCCCTGCTGGTGAGCCTTGTCCACCTGTGGCCACAAAAAGCTCATCAAATAAAGGAAGATCTCCTTTTAGAAAGAATGTCACTAATAGCGGAACGTACGGAATGTATTCCTATTCCCTAAAAAGACATAAAGGTCCTAGGCGTGGATGTTTACCGGTTGAGAATGTTTCTAAAGCTGACGCAGTAAAGGCATTAGCCTCTCAGAACTTAACTTATAGGGCCGGTAGTGGTCACGGTAAAGTTAAAGACTCTGAGGTTAGAGCATTAGGTGCAGCTATTCTATCAGTACAATATTTAAACGGCGGACCTTTAGAGATGGGAAAACCGAATACAAAAAAAGGTCAACCAAGTCCACTTCCTTTTGAATTTAGAGATCAAAGTGGAAGTGAACAAATGTGGGGAAAGATCGTAATCGGAAGATCTGGTCATATGCATTATGGTACAAGTGTTGCTCAGCATGTTCACGAATGGGCGCATCTTATTGGAAACAATGGCGGCTATGAAAAATTTAGAAAACAAGTGGGAGTTCCCCCCTATTGTAATGTTTCCGGTTACTCAGCCAACAATACAAAAAATTCAAGAAGAAAAGAGTTCAATGAACATTTTGCGGAAGTCTTAACTGCTTTTGTGACTGAACCCGCCTCATTAAAAAATCATTCCAACAAGGCCTGTAAGAAGGCCTTTGAGTTCTTTCGAAAATTCTTTAAGAAAGGCGATCGTTATAAAGAGTGTATGTAGAAGTCTTTTTCTTATTAGTTAATTTCAAAGGTAGATTTATTAGGAAGGAAAGATTGAGCCTAACTCTCGCTAGGCTCAAAGATCAGGCTTCTTACGAAGCCGTTTCTATGTCTTTTTTAGCTTTTAATGTTGATGATGGCTTATCTGGAAACTTCTTATCCCCTTCAATAAGCTTTGGATTCTCTTTACCTAGAATTGAATCATGAGTAACAAGAACCTTCGCAATCTTATCGTTACTTGGGATATCGTACATCACATCTAGCATAGTCTGCTCTAAGATGGCACGAAGTCCACGAGCACCAGTCTTTTTAGCAAGAGCGATACGAGCAACTTCTTTAAGAGCTTCTGGTTCGAATTCAAGCTCAATCCCGTCAAACTCAAAGAGTTTTTCATACTGCTTAGTGATAGCATTTTTAGGTTCAGTAAGAATTGAAACAAGAGCCTCTTCATCTAGCTCCTCTAATAGAGCGTTAACTGGAAGACGACCAATAAATTCAGGAATTAATCCAAACTTTGATAAATCTTCTGATTCGATACCACCAAGTTTTTCAACTACCGATTGCTCGACTTCTTTATTAGTCTCACCAACAGCAAATCCCATTGGTCTCTTAGTCATTCTTTTTTCAATAATTTTATCAAGTCCAACAAAGGCACCCGCTACTATAAAGAGGATATTCTTCGTATTAACTTGTAAAAACTCCTGCTGAGGATGCTTACGTCCACCTTTTGGAGGTACCGCGGCAACAGTTCCTTCAACTAACTTAAGGAGGGCCTGCTGAACACCTTCACCAGAAACATCTCTTGTGATTGATGGGTTCTCAGATTTTCTAGCAATCTTATCGATCTCATCAATATAAATAATTCCTCTTTCTGCTCTTTCAATATCGTAATCACAGTTTTGAAGAAGGTTTAAAATAATATTCTCAACATCCTCACCAACATAACCGGCTTCAGTTAATGAAGTGGCATCAGCGATGGCAAAAGGAACATTAAGGTATTTTGCAAGAGACTGTGCAATCAATGTTTTACCTGAGCCAGTTGGACCAGCAAGTAAAATATTTGATTTAGCTAATTCAACACCATCATCTTTTCTTGAATTACCACTATGGGCAATCCTCTTATAATGGTTGTGAACCGCTACAGAAATAATCTTTTTAGCACGACTTTGCCCGATAACATAAGAATCAAGATGCTCTTTAATCTCATGTGGTTTTGGAACATTATCAAGAGCCGCTTTAGACGTAGTCTTAAGAGAATCCTCATAAATGATGTCATTACAAAGTTCGATACATTCGTCACAAATATAACATCCGGGACCAGCTATCAGTTTCTTTACTTCCTTCTGCGACTTTCCACAGAAATTACAGTGAAGGGTACTTCCGTAGCTTCCTTTTTCTTTTGTCATAGTCTTCCCTTATTTTAAATCTTAAGCTTTCGCTTTTTTCTCAATTTTATTATCAATTAATCCAAGTTCAATTGCTTGAGTTGGAGAGAGGTAATTATCTCGATCCGTCTCTTTTACAATTTTATCCATCGTCATTTCAACTGAAGAGTGCTTGATATAAATTCCATTCAGCTGATCTTTTAATTCCTGAATTTCAGTTGCCTGAATTTGGATATCAGAACACTGACCTCTTGCTCCACCTAGTGGTTGGTGAATCATGATACGGCTATGCGGTAGAGCATAACGATGACCTGCTTCACCGGCAGTTAAAAGTAATGATCCCATTGATGCTGCCATACCTAAGCAATAAGTATGAACCGGGCAAGAAATATACTGCATAATATCGTAGATCCCAAGACCTGCGTAAACAGACCCACCAGGACTATTAATATAGAAATGAATCGGTGCTTCAGGATCAGATTGCTCTAGAAAAAGCATCTGCGCCACAAGTAAGTTAGCGACAGTGTCATTTACTTGCGTTCCAAGAAATACAATTCTGTCTAATAAAAGACGTGAATATATGTCGTATTGTCTCTCCCCTCTTGCTGTTTGCTCGATAACAATGGGGTTTGGGATGTGCATTTTAGTATCGGTCATTAAACTTCTCCGTTCTCGATCTGTTTTAAATAGGATTTACTATTTTCTTTTCGGGTACTTAGACCCAAATCTTTAGTATCAAATCATACGGATTCGAGGAATTTTAAACAAGGTCCTAGGGGCCGTAATCCTGCGTAAAAAGGCCATATGAGTCATTCCTGACTATTTAAGGCAAATGAAGTTATGTCTAAATTGATGACGTGCCGGGGGTTGAAATTATCCTTTATAAGACTTATCTTTTCTCGAACTGAAATAAGACTAATTAAGCCTGTTTTAACAGAGGAGAATACTATGTCAGAAAAAACGTACCCAACTAGACTTGTAGGTAACCCAGCACCTGATTTTAAAGCTGATGCCCTTGTTCAAGGTGATTTTAAGAACCTTTCTCTTGCCGATTATAAAGGTAAGTGGAAACTTCTTTTCTTCTACCCACTAGACTTTACTTTTGTTTGCCCTACAGAAATTACAGCATTCAATGATGCTTCAGAAAAATTTGCGGCTCTTAACTGCCAAGTTATCGGTTGTTCTGTTGACTCAAAATTCTCTCACCTAGCGTGGAGCAAGCAACCAAGAAACCAAGGTGGTCTTGGAGAGCTTCAAATTCCTCTACTAGCTGATATGACTAAAGAGATCGCTAAAGATTACGGTGTTCTTCTTGAAGGTGGCGGTGTTGCTCTTCGTGGAACTTTCCTAATCGACGACAACGATATCATTCAACATTCTTCAATCAACCAACTAGGTGTTGGACGTAATGTTGATGAGTACCTAAGACTAGTAGAAGCATTCCAGTACACAGCTAAGCACGGAGAAGTTTGTCCTGCAGGTTGGACTAACGGTGCCGACACGATGAAGCCAGATCCTACTGGTTCTCAAGAGTACTTTGGAAAAATTAAGTAATTTACTCTCAACACATTTGAGATAGAATAAAAGGGCTCCGCAAGGAGCCTTTTTTTATTTCTACGGAGTAAACTTTGGAAGCAGCCCTCGAATATATAAATGCCAATGCGGCCAATGCCCCTTACATCATTTTTGGCCTTTTACTTTTAGCTGGCTTTAATGTTCCGGTGTCTGAAGACATTATGCTCTTCACCTCTGCTCTTCTTGCTGCTAAAAATCCCGAGCTACTCTACCCTCTTTTTATTGCCGTCTTTGCAGGAGCTTATTTAAGTGATGTTATCTGCTATGGCTTTATGGGAAGATTTCTTGGTGAGAAGATATTCAAAATAAAGTTTTTCAAATCCATGGCGCCCCCCGAGAAGATTGCCAAGGTGACCGAGTTCTATGAAAAATATGGCATTATTACTTTAATTCTTGGCAGATTCATTCCCTTCGGCGTGAGAAATGCTCTTTTCTTAACTGCAGGTCTAGGAAAAATGAATGCCTTCAAGTTCTGTGTTTCAGATTTTATAGCTTGTGTTATTTCATGTGTGAGCTTCTTCTCTCTTTATTATCACTTTGGGGAATCAGTGATTGAGTATGTTAAGAAATTTAACTTGGTCATTTTTGCTGTGGCGATTATTGTTGGGATCATCTTCTTTGTTAAAAAGAAAAAAGCCCAAAAAATAGAAAATCCGTCACACTGATAGAAGAAGTTAGATGCCCCTTGTTTAGTTTCTTTAAAATCAATCACTTATACACCATGTAAGGACTTCGTGGTCCTGTAAATACTATAGTGGCATGGGGTCGTAGGTTGCCTGACCACTTTGGCCGTCCCATAACTATCCCATGATAAAAATAAGCGACATAACCCCAGACATGGGGAGATTATTAAGACCTTGGGGAGGGTCGAAAGGGATGAGGGAAAACGAACAACAGTTGGAGAACGTAGTTTCTCTAGAAAACTGGAAAAAAATCAAAGACGCATCTTTGGCAAAGTGGGAACCACAGAGCCTCGATGAAAAAAGAGCAGAGAAACAATTTAAAGATTACTTTAATATCTTAAGCTTTTCAGAACTCATAAATGAATCAACAGATATCATTAAGGAATTGAATCAAAATCCACTCAGTACTGAAATAACAATGAAGTCTAAGATCCTTTTGAGTCAATTTAGTAAACGTCTCGGTGATGAATCTAAAGAAGTTGCCGATACCTTTTCGGACATGCGTAAAAGAATTGAGGATAAGATCGTCGATCTTAATAATCGACTTTAAAGAGACTCTAGGCTCTGGTAGTCATGAAGAACCTTCTGTCTTAGGAAGGATATTTTTTCTTGTCCACCATAGCCTAATAACTCGGCAGTCTTTCTAAGGACTTCTATATCCTTATTTGAGGACTCAAATTGGTTTAATAAGAAGACTATATTTTTAGTAAACCTAACAACATATTCTCGAATGGCGGCTTTTTCTTCTTCGCTCGATTTCACGAATTCACAGCCAATTTTTGTCACGAAAAGGGCATCGATCTCGGATTCTCCTTCAAACTTTCGAACTAACCTTGCCTTAACCCTGATGATTTTTCGACTAAGCTCTTCTAGCTTTAAATGCATAAGCTGCGGCTTGGGTGTAGATAATAAATCGGGGATTGAGGGTAAATCTAAAACGAGTGGTATGGCAGCGACTTCGGGAATATGAGGTA
The DNA here is from genome assembly GCA_024686135.1 of Halobacteriovorax sp. Taxonomy (GTDB): domain Bacteria; phylum Bdellovibrionota; class Bacteriovoracia; order Bacteriovoracales; family Bacteriovoracaceae. Next base: position 18,719 of record JAIBDQ010000005.1, read on the forward strand.
AATTTTCAAGTAATACTCCGCCTTCAGAGATATTTAAAATACGGGCCTTTAAAACATATTCATCGTCCTGAAAAAGAACTTGTGTTTTAAGTGGGGCCCGTAAAAATGCTCTTTGAAAGCGGCTCATATTATAAGTACTTCGAAGCAACCTCAGATAAGGCTGATCTCTCCCCTACTTTAAGAACGGTATGAGAAACAATATCTTCGTTTTTCAAACGGTCTAAGCAATAAATAAGCCCGTTATTTACTTCATCTAAGTAGGGACTATCAATCTGATGACAGTCTCCTGTAAGGATGATTTTAGTCCCTTCCCCAGCTCTTGTAATAATCGTTTTTACTTCATGAGGAGATAAGTTTTGAGCCTCATCAACGATTAAGTACTGACCTGCAATTGAACGACCACGAATATAAGTTAAGGGCTCAATATGAAGAAGTCCCTCATTGATAAGCTCATCATAGTTATGAGTTCCCGGACCTCGATGTACTCCAAAGAGAAAGTCCATATTATCAAAGATCGGTTGCATCCAAGGACCTAGCTTCTCATTCACATCCCCAGGTAAGAAACCAAGGTCTCGCCCCATAGGCTGAACAGGTCTTGAAACAAGAAGTCTGTTGAACTTTTCTCTACCGATGGCCATTTCAAGACCGGCGGCGATGGCCAACAAAGTTTTACCAGTACCGGCTTTACCCACAAGAGTCACCAGTTTAATTTCTTCATTGAGAAGAGCATCAAGTGCAAACTGTTGTTCCATATTCTTTGGATAGATTCCCCACACTCCTTCTCGCATTGGAATTAGTGGAACCACACCCTTTTTCTGATGACTATATCTTCCAAGGGCACGTCTTCTATCATTGCCCTTTTCACAAACAATCAAATACTCATTGGGATAGATGCCTTCCATTTTTGCATCTTCGATAGCAAGAAAGCGCTCTTTTTCAAAAGCAGTTACATCATCCGCAGAAACTTCATAAAGTCGCTGTCCCGTATAAATTTCATCTAGGGAAACATCTTTTTTTCCGTAGTCTTCGGCAATAATACCAAAAACATCTGCCTTCAATCGTAGGTTGATGTCTTTAGAGACTAGGGTGACCTCTTCTCCAGCCTCGTGTAAGAATATAGCACTAGCTAAAATCTTATTATCAGGCATCGATAAATCGACCGCATCATGTATGGCCTTAGGAGTTTTATCAACGGAGATCGTTAAAGTACCTCCGTTTTCCAATTTTACCCCCTTGGTAAGGGGCCCCTGGCTTCTAAGATCATCGACTAATCTAGAAAAGTGTCTAGCGTTTCGACCATTTTCATTTTGGTCTTTTTTAAATCGATCAACTTCTTCAACCACAATGAGTGGTATGTAGACATTATTTTCATCGAATTTAAAAATAGCTAGAGGATCGAACAAAAGAACATTGGTGTCTAAGACGAATGTTTTACTCAAATATGACCTCCCATCCTTGGGATTGTGGACTTATAGTTGACTACAGAGGTCCGGTGAAAACCATATAGTTTCAAATACTTATTTATTATAAGGAATTCCGATTCGCATTGGAAAGGAACTTATTCAAAATGCGGACAGATTTGCTCTCTACCGCCAAAACCCCTGTTTTCGGTAGAATTTAGTAGAGAGACTATAAAGATAAAACGCTTCTCCGAGCAAAAAGGTCGGCTATGAATAAGAGAAACCTGCTTTTAATTCTAATTCTCACCACAATTTTATCGTGCGGTAAGACGAATCAACAAGAAGTTGAAGATGCCCTCTTTCACGCAAGGCAACTTTTAACTGGCGGAAGATGTGCCGAGGCCCTTGAAGCTCTCGCAAAAATCCCAGCTCAACCTAAGAATGTTGATTATTTAAAACTATCAGCGTCAGGTCACGCATGCATTGGTGGATACAGCACGCCTACATTTTTCTTAACGGACTTAAGTAAAGTGTCAGCCTCACAAACGGCCTTTCTAGGTTCGCTTGCTACTTTCTCAACAAGTAATATGACATCTAATGCTTCTCAAGATTATTTGAGTTTAAAAACAGCTATTAATATTTTGTTACTCGGCGGGGGAAATACAACCTCTTCTTATGCAAACAGAACTGCCACCCTTGGCTCCCTTGATAATAATAACCTTAGTGTCTTTGCTCTCTATATGATTTTAGTTGAACTTGGAAAGTTCATGAATTACTACGGAAACGTGGATGACTCTACAGGTGTCAAAGGCGGCGGTGCTGGCATAAATGAATGTTATATGGACTATACCGACGCAACGGCACAGGCTGGAATCGCCCTACAAGGCGGTGATTCTTGTGACCTCTTCAATGAGGGAAGTGCTGATCTTAACGCGAGTAGAGCTCGGCAATGCGAAGGGATAGTTCTCTTTAATAACTTTATCGACATCATCAACAATGTCTCATTTTCTGGAAGTAACTCGGGAAGCTTAGGTAATTTATCTGGCAGCGTGACCAGTGCCTGTTCTGCTGGTGCTACCTTTAATGCAGAGACTTGCGACGTAAAAACTTTTTCTGAATGTGTTAACGACACTACTAATATTGATAACGTTCAAATCGAAAGATACTACGGAATCATTTTTGAGAACATGCATATTTAATGAAAAAAATATTAATACTAACTCTATTTATTTTTTCTTCCGATCTTTTTGCAAAAGAATTTAAGTATCTTGCTCGAAGCCCAAGAGCCCTTCTTATGGGGGATGCCTTTACGGCCGTCGCAGATGACGAGTACACACTTTTTTATAACCCCGCCGCCATGGGAAGACATAAAGGTATTCATATTACAATGATCAACCCAAAGGCAGAGCTTCCAGATGTACTATCTAAGAATGTAAAGAAACTTCAATTTTCTCTAGATGGTAAATACAAAGACTGGCCAAAAGAGCCAGCCGCTATTACCAATAGAATTCTTGGGACACCATTACACTTAGGTGCTTCTATGTCCCCTACATTAAAATTTGAGAACTTTGCTTTCACTTGGCTTAACTCATCAACGACGGATTTAACTCTTCTAAATGCTACTCACCCTTCTATGGATATCAACTATCGTTATGACCGTGGTTTTTTACTAGGAGCAGGATTTCCCATTATTGGTAGAGGAGGAGATAAAGCCTCTAACCAACTCTCCGCAGGTATCACATTAAAGAAAATCAACCGAAGCTCTCTTGATGGAGATTTTGATCTCTTTGGAACTGAACTTTTACAAATTGTTGAAAACTCAGATAGCTACAAGGATATAAGAAGAAGCCTTGGGTATTCTAAAGGGACAGGCTGGGGCTGGGACGTTGGTCTTGAACAAGTTTTTAGTGCGGGTCCTTCCACCTGGATCTTTGGCCTATCCATTTTAGATATTGGAGACACTAGATTTAACAAAGAAGATGGGATTGATGAGATTCCGGTTCAAAGGATGTCGACTAATTTTGGTTCTTCTTTCAATCAGGACTTCGGCTTCTTTGACTATACAATTGCTGTGGATTTCTCCCCTATCTACGAACCTCAAACAGACTTTCTAACTAAACTAAAAATGGGATTCAAAGCTTCCATTCCTGGGCTTGAGTTTTTGATGGGAGTTAATGGTGGATACTGGTCTTATGGATTGAGTGTTAATGCTTACTTTATGAAACTTACGGTAGGCTTCTACGGTATTGAAGCTGGACGAGAGTTTAAAGACTTTGAGGCAGAGAGAATCGTCTTCACCCTAAACCTCTTAGATATTGGTTTTGAACCTTAGCCTTTGAGAAATTTCATTATAATATCTAACGCTTCCTTAAATGGTTCTTTTTCCATCACCAAACTCATTCTGGCTGTATTATTCATGCCAAAGGCCACACCAGGCACAGTCGCAACCCCAAAATCCTCTAACAGAACCTCACAAATCTCAGGAGAATAATCCTCAGTATCTGTGGCCGACTTTTTAAATTTATCCATAACCGGAGTTTGACTAAAGTCGATTAGATAATAAAACGCAGAAGTCGATTGATACCAAGTATGGGATAAATCATTGTCCCTAAGAGCCTCTCTCAACGCTTGAGCATTATCCCTAAGGTGCTTCTTAATAGGAGCAAGATAGGTTTCAATCAAATCAAAATCGAAGTTTACAAGAGCTCTTTGCACCAGGCTATTGGCCCCAGAAGTGGTTTGACCCTGAAGAGTTGTAATAGCTTTAGTTAAGACCTTTGGAGCAATAACCCATCCAAGCCTTAACCCTGTTGAGGCCAGAGTTTTAGAAATACCATCTACGATAATCGTTCTCGCCAAAAGCTCTGGTTTACTTTGATAATAAAATGTTGGCTTTGGATCAAAATAGAAAAGTTGATAATAAATTTCATCGCAAATAATATTCACGTGAGGATTATCAAGCATGAGCTCCGCAAATTCCTTCATCCACTCTTCACTATAATGTGTGCCAGTGGGATTATTAGGACTGTTTATAATGATCGCTTTTGTTCTAGGTGAGATATTCTTTTTTATTTCATCTAGGTTTGGTTTAAAAACATCAAATGGTGAGCTGTAAATAATCTTTGGAACGCCTTTACAGAACTTAATAATCTCTGGGTATGTTACCCAGAATGGAGCTAAGACTATAACTTCGTCGCCGTGATCCAGTAGGGTTCCCATAATATTTGAAACCGCATGCTTTCCACCATTGGTAACAACGCAATCAAAGTCAACTCCAGAGTCACTTAATGAAACGCCTCTAGTTTTTTCCCAGTTCGCTAAGATCTTTTTTCTCAATTCTGGGTAACCTGGAACCGGGCTGTATTGGTAACTTCTTATAAAGTCCAACTCGTCACGAATCAAAGAGCTAAACTCTGGCATTGGTCTAAAGGGAAGCTGTCCAGCAGTTAGATTATAAATATGTTTTCCACTTTCAGACATGGCAACGGCCTTAGCGTTTAGCTTTAAGGTAATTGATTCTGAAATATCACTAACTCTGGAACTAATTTTCATTATGAATCCTTTTTCTTTTCTAGATATTTCCCAACGGTTTTAGGAACAAAAGGAAGTATATTCCCTTTGTGCCCGTAAACTTCTCTAACCATAGTAGACGAAATAAAGTAATGCTCACCTGCCGTCATTAAAAAATAAGTTTCAATTTCGGGGTATAACTTTGTGTTCATGGCTGCCATCTGGAATTCACTTTCAAAATCCCCAGTTGGTCTTAAGCCTCTTATCAAACTTCCAATATTTTTTTGTTTGGCATAATCAACAATCAGGCCATCCCAATGATCAACGATCACTCGATCATCATCAGCAAAAAGTTCAGTCAACATCGTGACTCTTTCATCTTTAGAAAAAAGAGGAGTCTTTGTCGGTGAAACCGCGATAAGAACAATGACTTCATCAAAAACGCCAAGAGCTCTTTTAACAATATCTTCATGCCCATTCGTAAATGGATCAAAAGTCCCTGCGTAAAGGGCACTTTTTTTCGTAGTTGGCATACTGCCTCCAGATGTCGATATTCTATCGAAGGCCTAGGGAAAGGGAAAGTTATTGATGTTCAGTTATCTTTACGACACCAAGAAAGCTGTCGCCCTGTGTAATAAAATCGTAGAAGCTAATACCCTGATTTTTTAGGTCTTCTGAGGAAATCCCCTTCTTCTCATCAGACTCAATCCAAAGCCAGCCCTTAAACCAATTTTCTTCAATCAATCTTTTAAAAATGACTTTCTGGTAGACCTCTTTTTGATGGTAAGGAGGATCCAAGAACAATAGACACATGGTCTGCTCCTCTAGGTTCAAGTTCTCATATGTTTTTTTAAAACCAATAAGCCAATTCTCAATGGCCTGATTTGAAGAAACAAAGGCATTTTCTTCAAGATAAGTTCCATAAGACGTTTGAATTTTATCGAGGTTATTTTTTAGAATTGGAAAAACTTTTCTATGTTTTTCTACGAAGTAAATTTGCTTAGCGCCCCGAGACCAGGCCTCTAATCCCATGGCTCCTGTACCGGCGCAACCATCAATAAAGATCCAGTCATCCCAGTCTTGGTAGGTATCAAATGCCTTTCTTCTGAGGACAGCAGAAGTTGGTCTTATTAAATTTCCCTTAGGTGTTTGGAGATTATAGCCCTTCGCAATCCCACCGAGGATTTTGATTGCCATGATTGATCCTAAAATAGAGTGAAGGTTAAGCTGCCTTAGTGCCTTTAGCTTGGCCACCCATTGGTACAGAGAACTTTACTCCTCCGTCCATTTCAACCGTACAGCCACTAGCTTCATTGATTGATAGGTGCATTCCATCTACATTAACCACTAGGCCATCTTCCGTGACCTCAAGGTATGCAGTCTGACCGGCTACTTCAAAGTTCATTGAAAAGTTCATCTGCCCAGAGGCATTAAACTCAACTGGATGTTCTCCAGTTGTTACGGTCTGCTTTTCGAATTTAACTACGTTATCTTTTTCAACTTCAGAAGTTGTTTCTACTGTTTCATCTACAGGTGCCTCAGAGGTTTGTGCAACCGGAGCATCATCCTCATACTCTCTTTCAAGATTCTCGATCTCACTCATGATGTCCTGAAGCTCAGCATCATTAAAACCTTGTTCTTTTTTGTTAGCCATCTTTAGCTCCTGTTCTTTACGCATAGCCCATTTTTGGGCAGTTTCTACATACCTTATCGGAAGGGGCATTCAGGTATTTAGTCTTTTTTTTGAGAATAATATTAACCATTTAAGTATTTCTTACAGGTGAACTGTAATTTTATTTTAGAGTAACTTCTTTTGACTCATGGACTGGATTTCGGTAAAAATTCCCCTCACACAATACTGAGAAATTTAGAGAGCAAAGTTGAAATATATTAAAGACTTATCGGGGATTAAGCGTTGAGCAGGCAGAACTTTGAAGCCTCCTCCTGGCTCCAAACCGTACATCAACATGGCCATCAAGAGACCTACAAAAGGGCTCAAGTAACGGCAAAATCTTACAGAGATGAATCCATCTCTGAAGAGTTTAATCCATGTTCTCATTTTATTCCTGGCTGGAAAGGCGGAAGCCTTCTTTCAAAGCCTGCTATTTTACTCAACAACTTACTACCTCTTTTAACTGACGATGCAGCTGAGCAGTTAAAAACTATTCAAGGTGGAAAGAGTCATTTACTTAATTTGTATAACGAGTTTTTAGACTGGGCCCAGTTTAAAGAACTTCATATTAATCTTGATAACGTCGCAGACTTCGTCAGACATTTTAAAGATGAGAACTCTCCTTATAAAGAGGAACTTAATGACTTTAGAAAACATTATGCTTTTAGAGCTGTCGTTAAATATTTATTGAAGATTAGATTCTTAACTTCTCTTTCAAAAAGTCTAGACTCTCATTTTACTAAGGAAAACCTTCTTAACCCCACGAGCTTTCTAGTTAAGATTTTCCAAGGTGGAGGTTCTACTGAGCTTCGTTGTGAGTCTCTTCAAAGTTCTCCTTATAGCTGGTACCGTCCCTCAAGAGAGTTCAGTGAAAAGCTTATGGAGCTAGGAGATGCTTTTCACATAATCAATATTACTGAGTTGATGAAAGTTCTTACTTTTAGAGAAGGAGACTTCACTCAAAACTTATTAAACCTAGAAGACAAAGAATATTCTCATAGCCTTAGCCACTTAAGCTTTGGTCTCTTTTTAAACAATCTCCTTGTTTACCTACCTGAGTGGATTGAAAACCACAGAGATAAAGAATGGACTGGATTTAACTTTAAGCATAAGTCCGGAACTTTAGATGTCCTGAATACGAAGTTTACGGGACAAAAGTTAACCTCATTAAGCTTGGCCCATAGACTTGCTCAAGAGCATAATCTAAATCCTGATTGGACCAAGGTCATCTGCCCAGACTTTATTGGGGATGAATTTCATTCAGGTCAATTTGCAAAGATAACTCAAGAACTTCTCTTTTTAAACTTCCTCATTGAGCTAGCTAGTTCTAGAGGAGAGAACCCTATCCAGTTAATCTGTAAAACTTTTAACGACAGAAATTCAAGACAAAATCTTGATAACGAAGGACAGGGCTCTTTTCTTGGAAGCATGGAAACTCAAAGTGAAATCGTTTACGAAAGAGTCGTCCTAAATATTCCAGAACTACCAAAAAGAAACCCTCACTTTGCTCTCGTTAATCAAATTACGAATCAACTTGAAGAGATTGAGCCAGGCGGAATTCTTTTTGTCATGACCAATCAAAATCTTTTTGTTCCTAGTCAGGCTGAAAGAGTTAAGCAACTCATGAAGAATGCGAAGTTTGAAGTTACTTTCGACTTTAGTCATTTGAAATGGCGAGGAGAAATTCCTGGTCATCTATATATCTTTACCAAGCGCGGTAATGCCCTTCCATCTCAGCCTTTTATGCTGGGGGAAAGCATGGTCAATCAAGATCAAAAAGAAAATTGTTTTTCTTTTACTTGGAGTGGGGAGCTAAAGCATTTTAAGATGTTTGATGCTCTATCTACTGAATTTTCAAGTTTTCTAAAATCGAAGACACCCACATCAACTCCTCTTTATTTAAGAGAACTAGATGAAGGACTTGTTTTTGAATTTTATCAAGATGCCATAATGGATGGGAAAATGATGAGTTCAATGTCTAAAGACAAAGAGAAAATCACTCACCCACATTTCTTTAAATGCTTAACGAACTCAAGCCTTCCTTTTGATCACTTCTTTCATATTCAAGGAATTAACCCAAACGATAGTGTGAAAAAAGATGAAGTCAATTCGATATCAGAGAACTGGCTTGGGCTTCAATATCAACCAGAATTAAAATATAAATATATTCTCGTCGCTAATTTTAGTAATGCTACTGATATTCAAATCGAAATCATTGATGCTAAAGCCTACAGAGCGACTTTAGAAAACTATGGAACTGCCTACTTTCATTACTTTGGCTTAGTTCCTAAAACAAACCCACTTAATATCAATTTATTTAGAGAATACTTTAATCACCAGATGGGTCACCAAGTGATTCAACTTTCTCTTTCAGGTGGGACGACAAAATTAAAGCCAAAACTACGTTCTCTATTAATTCCTGCATTCTTTAAAGAAAATATTGAACCACCGGCTCATTTAGAAAGCTGTTTGGCTCCTTTAAAACTCGGGAAAGGCTCTATTCTATCTATGCATCCAGCAGAGTTCTCAAAGATGGCCTCTGATATGGATTCATGGTTATTACCTCTTGCTCAAAAATACCCTTGGTATATCTCAGGGCTTCTCTCTCATTTTAAGTTTAATATTGAAGAAGTCCTAAGGGCCATGAAGGGACAGAGCTTTACCGGTAAGACTATAGATTTTCAAAACCCTTTAATTGTTGGAAAGCTAATCAACTTAGAAAGTAAGTCTCTATTTCCAAGAAATGAAGATGCCTTTTTAGATTTTAATATTTCAAGTAACCAAGATATTCATCTTTCTTTATCCGAAGTGAAGTTAGGAAAAGATGGCGAAAATCACTACTTGGCCCTATTCAGTGAAGATGACATCATTGTAAAAATCTACTCTGATCAAGAGCTCTTAAAGTTCGCTGAATTTGTTCTAAGTTCCGCTTGTGGCAGACCTATTAGCCAACTACTTACTCAAATTAAGTTACCTAAAGTGACTGAATATAAGAAAGTCATAGCTGAATACAAAGATCTTAGCTCTGAAGTAGATGCGGTTCACTGTAAGGCTCAGATGCTTCTCTCTGAAATCATTAAAAAGCAGATCCTTAAGCAACACTAATCCTAAAAGTTTGTTAAAATAAAGAGGTAACTAAATCTCCGGAGACTCAATTGTCGAGTGAAATACTTGGTCTTCAAGAGGGCCTGTATGAATACATGAAAAGAAAGGCTTCTGAATTTGAAGTTGAAGAGTCTCAGCAGTTAAAGAGCTTTAAGTCCAATCAAAAAGAGTTAGCTTCAAGAAGTTTTAAACAATCAAATATTGAAGAACTAATAGAGTCTATAAAGTCTTCACAGGTAATTTTCTTAGGGGATTTTCATACCTTTGATCAGCAGAGTAAAAACCTTGAGCGACTACTTAGAACACTTATGGAAAAAAAAGAAAAGCTTCTCCTAGGTGTTGAGTTCGTAAATCAAAATAAGCAAAATGCTATCGATCAGTTTAGCAACCAAACGATTACCGCCATGGAATTTTTAGAGATGGTTAATTACTCTGAGTCTTGGCGCTTTCCTTGGCATGTCTATAAGCCCTTTTTTGAAATGGCGAGAAAAGGTGAAGTTGAAATCTTTGCACTTAACACCACCGGTTCTCTTGAAGAAAGGGATGCTAATGCGGCCTTGAAGGTTAAAGAGATTTTAAAAGAACACCCCGATGGTAAGTTGCTCATTTTTTTTGGAGAATTACATATAACTCCCAATAAGCTGCCTCAAAGAGTAAAGGAACTTTGTCCTGATGCTGATCAAACAATAGTTCATCAAAATTTAGATGAAGTTTACTGGAAGCTAGAGGGTCATGGGGATCAAGTTGTTAAGTTTGAAGAAAGAGAATTCTCTCTTCAAACCTCTCCACCATGGGTTAAATATGAAAGTATGGTCTATTGGTTTGAGAACCTCTGTGAAGATCCAGATTTTGATTTAAATCAATACTTAATGGGTTCTGGAAATATGTCTCTCAACTCTAATGTTCCCGAAAACTTCCACTATTTGTCAGAAGAGCTTTCTAGGTCTCTTATATTATCAGTTGATGAAGAAGAGCTAGAGGACTTTAATCTAGCAGATCATAACCAAATCTCTCTTGTTTTAGAAAAAATTGAAAACCTAGATTCCGAAGAACTGAAAGACTTCTACAAAACACTTATAGCTAGAGGTAAGAGCTTTCATCTACCCGGCACAAATCTGCTCTATTGTTCAAACTATAGCATGAACCGATTATCATTCCTTGCTGGGATTCATCTCTTTGAAACGATTCAAAAGAGAGAATCTACGCCAAAGATTAGCTGTGACAATAATAGCCTCTTCTTCTTAAGGTTCTGTCAGCAAAACCTAATCGGGTACTTCTCTTCGAAACTTATTAACCCTTACCGCAAATGCGACATGTACTTAAACTTTAAACTAAGCCTTGAACAAGAAGATTTAAGCCCTAAAGAAAGAAAGAATGCAGAGCTATTTGTAGAGATATTAGACTCTAAAGATGACTTAAAGAAACTACAAGAGCTCCTAAATAAGCAGGATAGCATTACTCTCTTCTATGTCGGGCGGTTCTTAGGGAAATTTTTAGGTGAAGTTCTTTATATGAGAATTTTTAATGAAAAGAAATTACTTAAACGTTATGAAGAATTAAAAGAAAGGCTTTTTATAAGCCAGGCAAACTTAGAAAATTTCCTGGCTTTTACTAATTTAATCTTACCTGGTGAATCCTACAAAGAATTAAGAAAAAGAAGCTTCTAAGTCTCTTTTCTTCCCTCTCACTAGAGACGTAAGCCTCTTACTTTTCTTCTCAGACTTCCCAGGTGATCTGAATGCCATCTGGATCTTAGAACCAACAACTTCACCTGAGCTTCCCATTAGATTTTCAAAAGTAAGGTCTGCCTTTAACTCTTTTGCAAATTCCTTAACGATGATTAAGTCTTTTGACGTTTCAGGACAGTCTGATGAAAGCCCTCTATTGAAGTCTAAAAAGTCTTTTGAAAAGCCAGTCCCAGAATCAAAGACTGTTAGAAAAACTGTACTTCCTAAAGTCTTTGCATTTACAGAGATATGAGAATCTGCTCTTCCAGATTCACAGCTTTTTAAATTTTGGTTAAGTAGTAGATACACAATCTGCTGAATCTCTTCTTCATCTCCAAAGACTCTTAAGCCTTTGGGTAGATTTGTATCAAGCGATACAGCAGAAGTTACAAATCTACTGCTAAGAAGCTCTAATGTATTTCCTATAATTTCATTAAGTGAAACATTCTCTGGCTCGCTAGACGCTATAGCAGGAGCTCCTGCAGGCAATCCGGGTTGTTTATCATCCCACATGGCGTCGATTTGCGCCTCTACTTCTTCTTTAGATTTTCCATATACAGGAACTGGTTTTCCAGCGAGATCAATTGGGGAAGCTTCATTAACGATGGGCCTATTTTGTCTAGCGGTACCATTGACCAATAATGCTGTTTTAGGAAGCCCGTTGTTCTCAAGGGCTTCAGTGATCAAGCTTTCCACCTGCTCAGCGAGGGCAGATGGATCGTGTAAGAGATTTCCTGCCTTGTCTTCAATTTCGTCGTTTCGTTTTGCTAGAGTTATATTATTCCAAAGCTCCCCAAGAAAAAAGAAACTCACTAATCCAATTAGTAAAAAGAATGACCACTTAAGAGATGAATAACTCGCCATGGCCTTTGAACTTAGTCCTTCTAATCTTTCTAAAAACTCATCTTTTTTAGTCTCTAGTCTTTCAAAGCGTCTCCCCAGTACAGAAGCCACTACATTTTCGGGATTCCCACCGAGACCCTCTAGCTTTCCATGAAACTCATGAGTTAATTTATTAACGTCATTAAGAAGAGTAAGGCCTCCTGTTAAAAAACTTTCAAGATGAGATTCAAAGTAGGCCGTTGTGTCAGCTAAGCAATCTTGAGTCGAGGTAAGAAAAGCTTCCTCTAAATATGGAGCACTTAAATCACCTAACACTCTTGCCGTGTAAGTTTGATGAATTCTTTGGTAACAGGTTTGAACCCCTTCACCAAGAACAGTTATTTGACGGATTCTATTACTTAAATTTTGAATAAAGAAACCTGCAGCAATCAGCAGCGTCACACAAACTAGGCCAGCTAGGCCTTTTTTATTTTGAATAAAATTCACGGGATTCACCTTCATGGTTAAATTACCTCTATCTTCTACAATCATTGTAAAACAGGGAGCTCAGACCCCGTATATTAATCTTTACAAGACGCAACATAATAGTCAAGAATAGGTAAAAACGCCCTAGTTATCGACGCAGAGGGACATTTACTGATTATGGTTAGTGAATCCGAACAAAGAAAATTAATAGCACCACTTTTTATAAGTCTACTTTTGCACTTAGGGCTACTTAAGGCATTGGAATTCTTGCCAAAAAATCTTATATCTTACGATTCCTCAAAGGTTGTTAAGAAATCTAAGCCTCTAGAAGTGAGAAGTATTACTAGAGAAGAGCTCAAAAAGTATCGTACTGTTGGTGTCAAGAATGGGAAAAAAAATTTTTCCATGCCTACAAAAAAGAAAGGATTGGGGGATGCCACTGATACTCCAGGTAAGGCCATAAAAATTCAGACTACTCCAAAAATTGCAAAAAAAATTAAAAAGAAGCCCATTAAAAAGACCATTAAAGCGGAAAAGGAAATCTCTCTTAACTCACTCAGAGTAAAACCTAAAGATGAAGTTGGTGTAAAAATAAACACGAAGATCAGAAAGTTAGAAGAAGAAAAAACTTCTAAGCTTGAGATAACCACAAATAAACAAGAAATTTATCAAAGACGAAAAGAGGTTCAGACCGATGTCTTAAAGCAGCTTGCAGCTTCTCCAGATAATGCAAAAGTCCTTCGGAAAACTGGTTTCAATATGCAGCTTGAACCACCTGATGGAGTCTCTGAAGATGAACTTAATTCAATGGAAAAGATCTTCTACTCATTTCAAAAAAGAACTTTTAGAACCTATGTGGGATCTTTTCTTAGAAAATATCAACAAACACTTTTAAGTAAACCGATCGTTAAAGAAACTATAAAAAATGAAAAGCATCGTTTGGCCGGTAGAGTGATTTTTGACAAAGATGGAAATATTATAAGTATCAAAATCATCAGGTCTTCCCATAGTGACGAGATTCACGAGATGTTTGAAGAAACTTTAAAAGACATGTATAAATTACCCAATCCACCAAAAGATCTTCTTTCTAAAAAAGGTCAATTTACTATTTATTATCAATTAAGAATTAATTAAGAAATCCAATTTATAAAAAGTGCAAATAGTATGGCTGCCACATAGGCTAACCCCATTTTTACACTAAAAATAACTGAGGCCATATCTACGGCCATATTTCCTACTTCTTTAAAAATACCTAGAGCACCATCTCTAGTTTTTGAAACTGTTGAGAACTCATTTCTAAAAAACATATTTCTGTTATTTTTAAATAAAATATCGGGTGTCGTTCCATGAAATTCAGGAATAAGATTATTTATCCTCGAGGTAACTGCTTGTGAAAGTAAGACCGTTTTTTGGCATTCTTTACAGCTTGATACATGCTTGACCATATTATTTGGAATTTCTGATTCTTCTACGTCCATTAGGGCATAGACAGTATTAGTATGGGGACAATTTCTTGCCTCAAGCTCCTCTAAGACATGGGTATAAAGTGGAGCCTGGTCTTTAGAATAAAGATAAACTGTATCTTGGTTTTCCATTCTAAAAAGTCTCCATTAGGTTCGCCGTTCCGCCGGCATTTTTGAGAAGGGATTCACGTGCAAGGTTTAGCAAATTAAAATATTCTACCTTCGTAATATTCAAGATTTCACAAACTTCTTCCTTACTAAACCTTAGTTTATGCCTTAAACAAAGCACGGCTCTTTGATCCATAGGTAGTGTCCAAAAGGCATTATGCTCGACTCTGTCGCTATATCCATCTCTAGGAGGTTGAAAAAGATTGTTCTTCCTAGCAATCCTAAAAATAGTGCCAAGGATAAAAATACGTGAGTACCTAAAAAAGGACGTGGGATTAGACCCATTGCTGTTTAGTTGTATGGCGAGCTCTTCCCTTTCTTCGGCCAATAATAAGTACTGCGAGTCCTTAATCAGTTTCTCGCTAATATCCTCATCGGCAGTCAGGGCCATCGCAAACTGATAAAAATCTGATTGCTGTCTATTTAAATAGGTCTCTAAATCCTTGAGTCTCATACTCCTATTTTATCCAGCTTCTTTCACTACTGGCAAGAAAACCAAGGATTTCAGGTGGTTATAGACGAGCTTTTTAGTTCCCTATAGCTAAAGATTTTTGAGGGATTGGACGATAAGTAGTGAAGAACAGGAGTTTAAAATGAAAAGGCTTCATTTAGTAACAGTTATTTTTATTGGTTTAGCACTATCAATTTCTGGTTGTGCGCCTAAAACAAATAAAGTTAAAACCAGTGCAAATAACAACACGACTAGTACTTTTAATAATAACAATAATCCGTACCCAGGTTATACACCTCCTGCGGGTTATCCCAATCCTCCTTCGGCAACACCGATTGACCCGCACCCAGACCCTTACTCTTCAAACAATTGTGGAGCGAACTCTGGTTTAAAAGGTGGTGGTATTGGTTACGGTTCAGGTAGCGAAGCAGGTCACGCCGATGCGGGACAAACTATCAACTACTACAAAGTCAATGATCCACCAGTGACGGCCCATGGAAATGGAACCGGTGTAACTGTTTGGTCATCACAAACAGATTTATCACCAAGTATTTCTCAATCAGTATTCTTTACGAATTCAAGGTTCAACTTGAGAGTTATACCGAGAGTTGTTACTCAAGGTGCTACCGATACAAGAACCGGAGCTAACTGTCAGTTCGTTCCAAGACCTTATCAAAAACTCAAAGTTGGAGTTCGCCTAAGAAGAGCCGATCTATCAACTGGTGACTACTATCAGTTCGGTGTTGGAGATTATAATGGAGATGGTGATTCGGATGGAATCCCAATCAACCAAGCCTCACGTGTTCATGAGTTTCAAGTTCCTCAAGGATCAAATCAACCTTTAGTTGTTGAAGTCTTAAATTTAGAATGGGACTGGTCTTGCTATGAATATGAGACTCAAAACTACTGTAATGTCCCTGGTTTTTGCCCTTGGGATAGAGTATGGCTATCTGAATGTGTAAGTGTGGAACTTCAATTTTCTACGGATGATACAAAAGATATCGTTGGAATTAGAACTTCTGATCCATAAGCCTACATAAGGCCCAGAATCTCCTGGGCCAAGTCCTTTTTCATAGCATCAGATACTTCTACCAACAATCCTGGGCAGGTTACATTAACCTCTGAAATATTATTGCCTAAAATATCAAATGCTAACCAATCAGCACCTTTTTCAGATAACTCATGACAAAGATCAAGGCAGTTCTTCTTTTGAACAGCGTTTAATTCTGTTGCATGATAAGTTGCTCCTTGAGCTATATTGGCCAAGAAACTACCTTTTGGTGGAACTTTAACAATAGTTCCAATCTCAACACTTTTATAAAAAATACTTCTGATTTCGCCATCGATAACTGTTTTATCAAATGGCTGAACGATAACGGGTCCTTTAAACTCATCTGCTCTTTTTAAAAAATGTTCTTTTAAGTCGTTATTATCCATTTTAAGCTCAATTTTTTCTACACCTATGCCTTGATATAGATCGAGAGGTTTTAGAATCACAGAGCTTATGTTTTGGCCTCTTAAGTGGTCTATAAATTTTAAGAAGTCGTCTGCACCACTTCCAACAAAAGTTTCTAAGCTTGCTGGCTTTTCAAGTGCTGCCAATTTTTCGTTATAAAGTAATATTCCTTCAGGTTTATTAAGGACTTGAACCCCACAAGCACGGTTTAGGGATTTTAACATCCATAAGAATCTAAGGTAGCGCGTATCAAAAGGAGGATCTAACCTCATATGAAGAATATCTTCCTTACCTAGCTCAAGATAGATTCTTTCCTCTAAATTAAAATATTCTAAGTAAAAACTATTAGTTACAAGATTTGAATTGAAGGAATAACAATTTAATCCGGATTTTCCTTTATTAATAAAATGAAAATCCTTTTCAAACACAAGATAAACTTCATGCCCCGCCTGTTTTAAGCTATGAGCAAAAAATAGAGTTGAATCTTTCTTTATCGTTAATTTTTCAAGGGGATCTATAAACAGGATATGTCTTTTCATTTAATAAACCAGGTTTCAAAGCTCTCTTTACTTGTTGAGTTTCTATAAGCTTCATATTCCCCTTCTATATATCCAAAAAACTCCTTAAGTGAAAGTCCCTTTGAGCTTCTAAGTAGATGAATCTTATCCATACTCTTCTCATAAGTAAGAAAAGCCGCCAGAGAAGCATTATTCCACTTTCTGTTAAGCGCAAAGCAGCGCTTCTCTTCTATCCCTAGCTCAGAGCACTTTTCTTTCACAGAAGGCTTAAAAACGCTCTCTATGTATTCTTTTAATAATCTTTCTCCCTCTTCTCTACTTTTTGGCGGTGACTTTTTGTAAAGCTCCTGCAAGGCCTTTGCATGATTAACAATTTCCTGACTTAGGTCTGAGTTTCTTTGCCTTTTTTCTTTTCGATCGATGATTTGTGATTCAGTCATTTTGAAATAATCCAAAACCATTTCTTGACCAAAGTAATTCGCCAGGTTCTCATTTAAGTCAACCTCGTTCTTTGCAAAAAAGATGGTATGAAAAAGTTCGTGGAAAACAAGCTCCGCTAAGCCAATATCATCATAGTGAAAAAATGAAGAAAGGATCTTGTCCTCAAAGTTTCCAAGTGTTGAATAGGCATACACTGGTCTAATATATGTGACCATGCCGTCTTCCTCTTGGTCTTTAGCATATTCTTTCGCCGACTCTTTTTTAAAAAAACCTAGGTAGGGAAAACAACCTACAAATAAAAAGCATTCTTTTTGAGCTTCGATTTTATTAAAAGGAGAAGTAATAACGAGATAGGTAACAGCATCACCTTCAAGCATAGTAGTCTCTGAATAGATGTCTGTACTTTTTCTCTCAAAGTACTCATAGAAGTATTTTTTATACTTCTCGATTTTTCTAATCTTATCTTTATGCTCTTCTTTAACTTTTGGGTCTTTTAAAACATCTGCATTATCTTCACCATTCATTAGTAAAGAGAACTGCCCCACTCCCTGTTCAAAAACATAACCAACTTTGGCGCAAGAACTTAAAAGAAAAATAGACAATAGAACAATTCTTAAAGAAACCAAGACAACCCAACTGTATATTTTAGATCATCGGTCGCCTGATCAAACTCAAAGGCCGGAAAGATGGTTCTTACTGAGCTTTTGATAGCAAATCTTTTCGTCAGAAAGAACTGAAGAGAAAAGGAGGCCATAACTGAGTCATACGTATTCTTAGACTCTCCATCTTGAATTGAACCAGCGGCGCCGTTACTGCTGTCTGCAAAATTGATAAAGGTCTTATCCTCAACAACTTGTCTGGCGTAACCAATACTAATAGCTGGTCTTAAGCGAGCTTTTCTCGGAGCTAAGGATTGCTTTATTCCAACCCCATACATTTTCGAATCAACAACAGTTCTCACACCTGTAATAGAAATCGTACTATTTTCAATTTCAATATTATTAACTTCGTTAATAATTTGTTCGGATTGAGAAAAACTAAACTCTAAGGCGGTTAGTGTAAAAAAATAAACTGCTGCGGATGCTGAATAAGTTGTTTCGGTTTGCTTGTTTTCTTTATTTGTTCCGTACAACCTTTTTGAATAACCGTAGTCCACCCCCATTTCCATGAGAGCAAAGGAGTTTGTACTAAAGAACAAAGTTGTAATGATTAAAATTAATTTTTTGGACATAGTTCGCCCTCCTCACCTAATTTTATCAAGTTTTAGAGGGCAGTTTTACGTCTAGGCAGTTTTAGCCATACTTAACTATTTAGAAGTTGGATATCTCCGACCGTGTACCTCAAGTAAATCACCTTGGCACGACAGCGCTGTAGCCGATGTAACTTTCACATCAACCCAATTCCACTGAAGATCTTGCTCATCGCTTGAAGGAAGAAAGTGAACAATTCGATTACAGTTTGTACGACCACGCCATTTCTTTACGCCGCCCATGTTTCCATAACCTTCCACAAGAATACGATATTGATTACCAACTAACTTCTCACGAATCTTTGCTTGAATTCCTAGTTGATACTTTTGAATCTCTCTTAAACGCTCACCACGAATATCGTCCGTCAGTAAGTCTTCCATTTTTGAAGCTCTCGTATTATTCCTCATAGAATAAGCGTATGAGTAAATAAAATCATACTGGGCCTTATCTAATAGGTCTAAGGTCATTCTATGTTCTTCATCCGTCTCGTTTACAAAGCCCGCGATGATATCTGTTGATAGAACGATGTTTGGATTTGATTTTCTAAGCTTTTCTAAAAGTCCCAAGTAATGCTCAATTGTGTATTCCCTATGCATTCTCTTCAAAACTCCATCTGAACCTGATTGAACCGGAAGGTGGAGATGATTTGATAACTTTTTTGAAGTTCCATGAACTGCAATAAGTTCATCACTAACATCATAGGGGTGGGAAGTTGTATAACGAATCAACTGAAGACCATTGATCTCCTCTAGTCCCATGATTAACTCTGAAAGAGTTTCACCATTATCATGACCATAGCTATTAACATTTTGACCAAGGAGGGTGACTTCTTGAATGCCTTGATACTCTACTAACTTACGAACATCTTCAATAACTTCAGCTTTCTTCCTACTTCTCTCTTTTCCTCGAGTATATGGAACAATACAGTAGGTACAATATTTATTGCATCCTTTGATTATATTTACGAAGGCCTGAGGTGAACCATGAGTGATCTTAGTTTCAATACTAAAGTTCTCACTTCTATCCCAAGAATTGATTGTGAATTTGTTATCACCTGAATAAGTTCTAAAAACCATGTCATTGATCTGATCAATAACATCAGTTCCAAAAGCAAAATCTAAATGCTTATATTTTTTAACTAATTCTTTCCCTTCAGTTTGAGCAACACAACCACCAATCCCAACAACTAGGTCTTCTTTCTTTTTCTTGGCATGTTTCATTTCACCAAGTTGTGAATAAAATTTATTGTTAGAAAGGTCTCGGATGGCACAAGTGTTAAAGAGAACCATATCGGCATCATCAACTTTATCAGTTCTTGTAAAATTCAGATCTGTTAGGTGAGATAAAATTCTTTCAGAATCATGATAGTTCATCTGGCAGCCAAAAGTTTTCATCCAAACTTTTCTCGGTGGAAACTCAAGGTCTCCCATTCTGACCGTTTTTTGTCCGGTATTAGGATTAACTGTGATCTGCTCTTTTGGTACTTCTGGGTTTCTAACCCCAAGGCCTGTGGACATAATTGACTCCCATCGGTTCAGCTTTTAAATCTGGCGATGCATTGATTAAAGGTGTCATAACCTACCAATATGATTAGGTACTGTAAATAAGCCTCTCAGCTGATTTTTTGATTGGGCCTGCTAGATAGCCTATGTGAAATTAAATCTGGGAATCTTCCAAATCTTCGAAAATGCGAAGGGCCATTTGAAAATATGGGCTAAGTTATTGTTTTGTTGGGGAAATTTGGGCTCACTGGTCCTCCCATTCTGTTAGCGTCCGCTCTTGGCTCCTGCCGCCGCGGACATGCCGTCCCTCCTGGACATAAAAAAAGGCTCCGTGAGGAGCCTTTTTGGAGAAAAATTTTTAAGACTTAAAAAAAGACTACTTCTTTCTCTTTGGAGCAGCTTTCTTCTTAGCTGGTTTCCTCTTAGCGGCTTTTTTCTTAGTAGCCTTTTTCTTAGTAGCTTTTTTCTTTGCTTTTTTCTTAGTAGCTTTTTTCTTTGCTACTTTTTTCTTTGCTTTCTTCTTAGTGGCTTTTTTCTTAGTAGCCTTTTTCTTAGTGGCTTTCTTCTTAGCCTTCTTCTTAGCTACTTTCTTCTTAGCCTTCTTCTTCGTCTTCTTCTTAGCTACTTTTTTCTTTGCTTTCTTCTTAGTAGCTTTCTTCTTTGTTTTCTTCTTAGCTACTTTTTTCTTAGTAGCTTTCTTTTTTGTGGCTTTCTTTTTAGTAGCCTTCTTCTTGGTTGCCATTGACATCCTCCTGGTTTTCAATACTTAATTTTAGGATAAACACAAATTCTACTTAACGCAAATAAAAAAAGGGCGTTTTTCGAGTCCGTTTTTATCAAATTTTTCTCCTTCAACCTTTTTTAAAAATATTTAGAGTTAAATTTTAGCGCTAAATCTTCCGAAGACCCTACTACATAGAGCGTTCAGCGTTTTTAGCTAATCATTAACAAGTGCACTTGCACTTAAAAACAGCATAAAATTCGCGTCCTATTTTTTCGTTCATCGGTTTTTTTTAAGGAAAAAATTACTTTTTTAAGGGAAAAATATGAATAAAAGCAAAAAATGTTGGCAGTTTTTTGACTTAAAACTAGCTTTCGAAGTCGAATTTTAATTCTTTTTCTTCTTCTTTTCCTTCATCTAGACCAACAATCACTTTTCCACCACCCACTAATTTACCAAAAAGGACTTCATTTGATAGTGGTCTTTTAATTTTATTGTCGATTAAGCGAGCGATAGGCCTTGCACCCATCTTAGGATCGTAACCTTTCTTTGCAATCCAAACCTTGGCTTCATCTGTAATAATCAGCTCAACATTCTTTGATGCAAGTTTAGTTTCTAGTTCAATAATAAATTTATCAGCAACTTTAATTATAAGTTCTTCTGTTAGAGAATTAAATTGAACAATTCCATCTAATCTATTTCTAAACTCTGGAGCGAAAAAATTCTTTAAGGCTTTATCTCTCTTTGACTCTCGAGAGCCCGTCGTAGAGGCTAGTCCAATGCTTCCAGCTTCGTAATCTTTTGCACCGGCATTGGTCGTCATAATTATAATTGTGTTTTTAAAATCTGTTGTTCTTCCATGTGAATCTGTTAAGGCACCGTGATCCATAACTTGAAGTAGTACATTATAAATATCTGGATGTGCTTTTTCGATTTCATCTAAAAGTAAAACACAGTGTGGATTCTTTTTTACTGAGTCAGTTAGAAGTCCACCGCGATCGTGTCCAACATAACCTGGAGGCGCTCCAATTAATTTTGCTACTGAGTGTTTCTCCATATATTCAGACATATCAAATCTTTCCAAATGACATCCCAGTTCCCGAGATAGCTGCCTCGCTAGTTCTGTTTTCCCCACTCCAGTCGGGCCAGCGAATAAAAACGAGCCAGTAGGCTTCCCTTCATTACCTAATCCGGAACGAGAGAGAAGAATTGCATCTGAAACTTGCTCAACTGCTTTATCTTGTCCAAAAATCAATAACTTAAGGTTATCTTTAAGCTTTTTGAGCTTATCTTTTTCTTCAGCAGCGACCGATAACCTAGGAACCTTAGCAATTTTTGCCACAATCTCTTCAATATCTTTCTTCGTGATATTAGTTCTTCTCTTATTTGCAGGCATCAACTGAATGGAAGCTCCTGCCTCATCAATAATATCAATAGATTTATCTGGGTTCTTTCGATCCGTTATGTATCTTTCGCTAAGGTTTACCGCTAGTTTTAGAACTGGATTAGAGTATTTAACTCTATGATGTTCTTCAAACTTAGTTTTTAGGCCTTGGAGAATCTTATATGTATCTTCCCAGCTAGGTTCCTCAATATCTATTTTCTGAAACCTTCTATTAAATGCGGGGTCTTTTTCTACAAATTTTCTAAATTCATCATGAGTCGTTGATCCCATAACTCTAATTCGCCCAGAACTTAGCCAAGGCTTTAGCAGGTTCGAAGCATCTAAACTTCCACCAGCGGTTGCTCCGGCTCCCATGACTGTATGAAATTCATCAATAAATAAAATATTATCTTTTCCGGCTTCTTTTTCTTCAGCAAGCTCTTTTAAAACATTTTTTAGTCTTTCCTCAAAATCACCTCTAAATTTTGCACCAGCAAGTAAAGATGCCATATCAAGGCTATATATTGTCGTATCTAATAAGACTTCTGGTACTTGCTCTTTAACAACAGCAAAAGCAAGCCCTTCTGCGAGAGCAGTTTTTCCCACTCCAGCTTCACCCACAAGCAATGGATTATTTTTTCGGCGACGACAAAGAATCTCTACGACTCTTTTAATTTCCTCTTCTCTTCCGATCAGTGGATCAATTTTATTATTTTCCGCGAGCTCATTTAAGTTAAGGGCATACTTATCAAGAGCCTTATTCCTTTTTGGTCTGGACGATGAGCCTTCATGGTAATCATCTTCGCCGTCGTGCTCTACGATATCACTTGGCTCCACCTGCGTGACTGCTTTATCTAGTCCGTGTGAAATTATTCTAACTACGTCGAATCTTTGAATACCTGCCTTTTGAAGTAGATATAGAGCAAACGATTCTTCTTCTTGAAACATGGCCACAAGTAAATTAATTCCGCGTATATCTTTCTTTCCAGAAGATTGCACATGTATAGCAGCTCTTTGAATCACTCTTTGAAGGGTTAATGAAATTTCTGGTTGATAAGAAATTCCAGAGTCCGCAGCCAGTTTTCTAAGTTCATCATCAACAAACTGCTTTCTACTAAGGGTTTCAATTTGCTCTTGAGATAGAACTGAGAAATTATCTGCATTATTTAAAAAATCTCTTAGCTCTTCCTTGATTACTTCTGGGTCCCCGCCACAACTTTGAATAATCTCTAAAACTTGTTCGTCATCCATCATAGCAAAGAGAATCGACTCAAGAGTCAGGTACTCATGACGTCTTTCGTTCGCCATCTTAATTGCTGAATTGATAATGAGCTCAAGCTTTTTTGACATCATCTCTATTTCCTATTCTGGTTCCACCGTACAAAGTAGTGGGTGATCTTCTTCCTTTGCTAAATCAGAAACCTTTTGGGCCTTCGTTTCAGCAATCTCATATGTATAGACTCCACAGACTCCCTGCCCTTCCTTATGCACCTTGAGCATAATAGCAGTGGCATCTTCTGTAGATTTACCAAATATGCTCTGAAGGACATAAATAACGAACTCCATAGTCGTATAGTCATCATTATGAAGAAGGACCTTATAAAGAGAGGGTTTCTTAACTTTCTTTTTGACCACAGTGGCAACGCCGCTATCTCCGTCAACATCCTCTTCATTACTAAAGATGGGATTGAAATCAATGTAGTCAAGGTCTGTAATTTCCATAACCTATTATCTCAATTCAACAACTCTCAAGCAAGATGGACACATGTTCACTTGCCAGCTCAAATTTGAGCAATTACCGTGTAAATCACTAATATAAGGGAGTAACTATGTCATTTTGGGATCTTTTTAAGTCATCTAATCAAAAAGGTGGCCATCTTTCGGGTTTACACGAAAAAATTAAAAGCCTACTTCCTAACTCAACTGAGGATGAGCAAATTTTAGTGGCCTGCGTAGCAGGACTTTTCGCAAGGGTCATCTATATAGACTTTGAAGTACATAAAAATGAAATCGTAAAAATGAAAGATGCTCTAGATCATTGGACTAATCTTCCTGAAAAAGACATCAATGCAATTGTAGAAGTCTCGATACAAGAGATTAAAGACCTAGCAGGTCTTGAGAATCATAAATACGCAAAGCCCTTAAGTGAAATACTTCCCAAAGATCAAAGATATGGACTTCTTGAATCAATATTTCAAATTGCTGCTAGTGACGGAACTGTTGATGAAAAAGAGTCTGAAGAGATTAGAGTCATCGCAACTGGACTCCTACTTGAGCACAAGCATTTTATTTCTGCCCGTGCCTCAGTAATGGAATATCTTGGAGCCCTAAGATCTTAGTGGTTTAAATCACTTTTCCATTTTGGGTGATGAAAATGAAGTCTATGGTCGCAAGAGTTTGAAGCTGCTGATTCTGTAAATCTAACAACTCCAATTTTTTTCCAGTTCTTCTTCCCGTTAGTTTCACCATTAGAAACTGAGATATCCATTAGTAGCTCACCACTATAATTCTCAATTCTAAGTTCATCTCTAAAGTCTTTGCGATCAACAGTTTGACCTTTTTGTGCTCCTATCTTCATAAACTCGGGAGTACGGATAGATTCAGGGTTAGCTTCACCTAAATGAGAGATTTCATAAACTTGTCTAATATTTGGATTTGCATCTGCCATTCCAAAAGTTAAGGCCAGCTTAGCTGCGTATATAGCGTGGGCCAAGACAGCAGTCGTTACTGAAGTCTCGGGGGCATTGGTCATTTCAACCCCTGTATAATGAGGAGCTTTAGTTCCACCCAAGTCATCCACTAAAAAGAAGTTTGCCGTTTCTAGTTTTTCTTCATGAAGTGGATTATTAGTTGGAAAGATTTTTCCCGCTAATCCAAAACCTCTGTTGCGCCCTTGTGTCGTTCCAGATAAAGCGGTCGAAGCTCTTGCAACGATCAATGCTTCCGAGCCTTTTTTGAAATATCCGCCATAAGGATTCTCTTCTGTAATTTCCCAGGTCCCTGTGAGACAGATTCCATTCGGATGGGCCAATTTTCTAAACTGAGGTAAGATATCAGACCTGTCACTAAGAGTTCTCTTGGCAGCTCTTTTAATTTTATTTTTAAGAAAGCCAAAAAGGCTTGCTACTGAAATCTTATTTTTTGGTAGAACTTTATATGTATCACTTTCTACTTGGGACCAGACTTCTGAATAAGTACTTCCTTCATATTGTTTAGCCTGTACTGAACCAAAACTAAAAATCAATGCAGCTGTTATCAAAATGGTTTTCATATAAGTCCTCTCTAACGTTCAAATTCAAAGGTGTTATATGAAAAAATATTTCAGAGTTTTTGATATTTTGTGCGGATAGGTAAAATATGAGTAAATTCAGCTATTTAATGTATGGAACTCTTTACACTAGTTCGATGGGGATAAAGTATTCGGAGATAGAATCACTACTATTCATATCGAAACGATGATCAAAGACCTCCATATCGTCACCCTTGGCCCTTTTAAACTTAGAGTTTGGAAGCCAGGTCCCATAGATATAGGAAATGGTGTGAACTGTCGTATCACCTAGTCCCGAGTTTTTAAAAGAAGCATATTTCATGGGGGGAATTGTATAAGTGCTTAACCCTTCAGGAACCACATCAAAATCACTTACTTCCACCGCAGATAAATAGCGCATCATATCTTCTTCATTATGCATGCCTTCAGATTTGGCTATTCCAAAAGAAGATTTCCCAATGCGACTTTTAATTTCATTTTTTCTTTTATTAAAGTTTTGCCATGTTCCCACTAGTAATGGAACCAGCTTCTCTGCCCCCACTAAATGTGAAGGCATATCGATTTCAAGACCAATAAATTTTCGCTCAGGAAGATCCAGAATACGTGGAATAGATTCTATACCACCATTTATATGTTTAAGAGTTTCGATAGAAAGCATTGGTTTTTTATTTATAATAAGGTTTGGTTTTTCATCTCTTACTTTTTTAGGCGTTCTTCCAAAATGTCCCTTAAAAGCTCTAGAAAAAGCCTCCTGAGAACCAAATTGAAACTCTAATGCAATATCAAGAATTCGCTCCTCAGTTTCAAGAAGCTTATTCGCAGCAAGAGTTAATCTTCTCCCCCGCAAGTAATTACCGAGAGTATCTCCTACCATTGACTTGAATATTCTTTGAAACTGCCAGACGCTGTAGCCTGACTTGGCCGCAAAATCTTTAACAGAAAGAGGTGCATTTAAGTTCTCCTCTATCTCATTAACGATATTTTGAATAATTAAGAGCAGTTCTTCCTGAGTACGTTTCACTTTGAAATTATAGCATCTTTATAATAGCAAACAGGGAAAAAGCCCGCTTATAACTTTAACATTAGTAGCTACTAACATTATATCATATTTTATTTATAATAATTAATGTCATACTGGGTTCAACTTTTAAATGATTGCAAACAATTATGTCTTTATTCAAAGGAGGATTAATGAATACTGGATTAACTAAAGAACATACGGAAAAGGTTTCTTTTGGCTTATCTTCGGTTCTTGCCGACACTTACGCCTTATACCTACAGACGCAAAACTTTCACTGGAATGTTAAAGGTTCAAAGTTCTACCAGCTTCATGCACTTTTTGAAGAACAATATACGGAAATGGCAGAGGCTATTGACGATATCGCTGAAAGAATTAGGGCCCTGGGTTTTCGAGCGCCAGGTAGTTTTTCTGAATTCCAAAAGCTAACAACTATTAAAGAAGTTACAGGTGAAATGCCTGCTGATGAAATGATTAAAACATTGGTTCAGGGACACGAAACAATTACTCGAAAGGCCCGTGAAGTAATAGATATGTCTAGCAAGCATCGCGACGAAGGGAGTGCAGATCTCCTATCAGGGAGAATTACTACCCACGAGAAAACGACCTGGATGCTAAAGAGCTTACTTGAACAATAATTTATAACTAACTGAGGAGATTTTTATGACTTACCAAGACAAACTTGTAAAAAATATGGAAAACAAGATCGAAAAAGTGAATGAACATATCAACGACTTCCAGTCGGTAGTTGAAAAGTTTCCGTCAAATGTTGATAACGAAGTTAAAACATTAGTAAAAGACCTCAATCAACGAAAAGGGAACTTAGAAGAAAAAGTAAGCGCTATTAAAAAGGCTTCTGACAATGCCTTTGCTGACCTGGAAATTGGAGTGCAGATCGCTTCCAAAGACCTGGATATGGCCTACCAAAGCGCTAAAGAGCGATTCAAAAGAGTTCAATCTTAATTGAACTAACTAAACCACCTATATACATATAACATTACATATACCCAATGTTATATGTCATATAGGTAATAAGAAGATTATGCCATAGTAAGGATGTACTAACTATCACAAGGAGATCAAGTGAATAAGATTAATATTAAGAACCGAACTTCAGAAAACGAGCTTTTTAATATGCGTCAGCAAAATATAATCCCCGGTGTACTCTATGGGCCTACTATTAAAAATGAAACGATCATGGCCACAAAAAGAGAACTTCAAAGAGTGACGAGTAATCTTGGAGAGGTTTACGAAGTAAACTCAGATAGAGGTACTGTCTATGTAAAGTTTGATGAAATTCAAAAAGACCCAGTCACCAAAGAGTATATCCATTTCTCCCTCGTTCAGTTGCCAAAGGGCGTAGAGAACGATGTAGATGTACCTTTAACTTTTAGCGGTACTCCTACCGGTGCTAAGCACGGCGGAACTCTCGTCATCATTAAAGATGAACTGACTTTAACTGGGAAGCCTTCAGATATGCCGCATAAGATTTCTGGAGATACATCAAAACTAGAAATCGGGGATAAACTAACAATAAAAGATTTAAAGCTTCCAAAGGGAGTCACCACGACCGAAAGTGAAGACGAGGTCATTGCAGTGTGCATGCCTCCCGTAAAGGAAGAGGATTTAATAACTGATACTACAGTTACGCCAATGCTTGATGAAGAGACTCCTTCCGATCATAATTAAGTAGTCAAAATCGACCTATGGTAGCTTTCAGCGGCTACCATAGGTTTTTTACTTAACGAATCAATCCGAAGGCATTCATGAGCGATAAAAAAGATCAACCCAGTGTTATTCCCAAAACTCCAGGTCATCCAGCTCCGACTCCGGAGCCTGAACCAGCGACTATTCCAAGAAAAATCCCAGAGCCAAGTTCACCCGATCCAAAGCCCCCTGTAGAGGTCCCTATAGTAGAACCGGAAGAAGTACCGAATAAAGAAAAATGAAGTGAAAGAACAACTTAGTGGATACGTTCTTCAAAGGACTTATTTTATTTTCAGGCATTGCCTTTATTAGCTATGGTCTTTTGTGTCTATTCACCTAGGACTACAGGATAGATGTCTATCGATCAAGAATTTTTACTATGTTCTCTAAAGAGGCCAATCCAAAATTAATTTTCTTCATAAAACTTGGGTCGTGGGGAATAAAAGTAAAGTTATGGTGGCGAGACCAAATATTTTTAAGTTTTCGATCTAACTCGATCGCCTTTTTTTGATCTTCATTTCTTATAGGGTTTCCCCCCTCAATAGACATTCCCCCAACAGCTGCCGTCTCAAAAAAAAGAACCGCATCATAAAAAGAAAACTCCTTTTCTAGAGTTGTCCCCATCTCTTTAAAGTAATCCTCTTCGGAGTCTGGCCAGTAGGCAGCGCCATCCACTGTTCCGCGGTCACATAAAAGAGTTCTATGCGGGTATAGAGCAGCATGGGCCTTCTCGTTGTTCATTTGAGTATGGTAGATTGCATGCTGAACAGCTTTGATGGCAACCTTGTCGTCACTCCTTGGGAAGCCCCCAGAGAAGAGAAGTGTAGCCGTTTCAGGAACGACAACTAAGCAATCTCCAATTTCACGACGAAACAAGTCAGCGGCCGTTGTTTTCCCACCCCCAGGTCCACCAGTTACAACAATTCTATGAGCTCTATTTCCATTTCTTTCCAATTCATTCTCACTTTTAATTTTTCTAATAACTAAGTTAAGTATAACAGGTTCCAAAACCTCTTTGGCCATTGGTAGAATCTAACGCGCAACAGTAAACCAAATCCATATATCCTAACGAAGTTGAGCTATGTCATACTTTTATGTTCCTCTTTCATGAGATAGTAAGTCTTAGATTAGGAACAACTACTCTTATAGTTAGCAGGACGCATAATTGAAAGACCTTCAAATAGCATTAGTAGCGATTTCCAGCATAATTCTTTTTATCTTTGGTTTAGAAAATTTCTCCAAAGAAATAAATAAGATAACTGGTGAGAAATTTAGAACATTTCTAGGAAGAGTTACAAGCTCTACTCCTATAGGTGTTCTTCTTGGTGCTGTAGTCACTGCGGTTATTCAATCGAGTTCTGCAACCTCTGTTATTGCAATAGGTCTGGTAAACGCAGGAGTCTTATCTTTTAAGAATAGTGTAGGAATTATTTTTGGATCTAATATCGGTACCACCGTTACCGCTCATCTTATTGCTTTTAAGTTAACTAATTTTGCTCCAGTTCTGATAATAGCAGGTTTTCTTTTAACACTTACAAAATCAAAATTTAAAGTGCCAGCAAAGGCCTTATTTTATTTTGGCTTTGTCTTTTTCAGTCTAAACCTCGTTTCTTCAAGCTTAGCGCCACTAAAAGATGATCCCAGAATTATAGCTTACCTAACAGGACCTCAAAATATTTTAATTTCATTACTTGCCGGTATGCTTATAACAGCCTTGATTCAATCAAGCTCGGTTACAACGGGTTTAGCAGTTATACTCACACAACAAGGAATCCTAAATATTGAAAATGCCATTCCCATACTTATGGGAGCCAATATTGGAACTACTGCAACAGCCATGCTCTCTATTATCAACATGGATATCTCTGCAAAGAAAACAGCTTGTGCTCACTTTCTATTCAATATAGGTGGAGTCCTATTCTTTTTACCTATATTTTATATATTGAAGCCAAAGTTAGGCTTATTAAATGGTAATTCGAGCCTCGCCCTTGCAAATTTTCATCTTGTTTTTAATATCTCCACCACAATCCTCTTCGTGGCCCTAAAGAAC
>JAIBDQ010000109.1 GCA_024686135.1 Halobacteriovorax sp.
CGGCCATATTTATTCTGGTTTCTGAGAATGCAAGTAAGTCCTCCCACGATAGATTTTATAATAACTCTCCTGACTTAATCGTCGTATTCACAGGAGACGCGGGTAGGATTCCTTTTGCCTTAAAAAGGGCGGTTGAATATAAGCAGCCTCATATTTTTATTACCGGTGTTTATTCTAAAAATAATGTTGATACTCTTTTAACTCCACTAAAAGTAGAAGAGAGCTTTAACCCTGATTTGTTAAAAATCGATTATCTTGCGAGAAACACTTTAGAGAACTGTATTTCAACACTAAGATACTTAAGAAGTGAAAAAGTATATGAAGATATTCTTATTATCTCCCACGATTATCACATAATGAGAATTAAACTTATTATGAATAGTATTATTCAGCCAGACGAAGGTTTTAAATTTCATTATAGTGGTATTCCCACAAGTTATACGAACTTCAGGAACTTAAAGATACTCTATAAAGAAGTTTTTAAACTCCTTAGAACTTATGCTTTTCTGATTTTTTGGGACTCTCAAGAAAATAGTCGCGTTAGACCCGAGTTACTGAAATAACTTCTTCGTGACCTTCAATCATGCCGGTCACTTTTAAAAGTTCGCTATAATCCTTTACTTCAATTTCAAAAATAAATGACCCTTTTCTATCAGGTAGAGACTTAGCTAGGGCCGAACGAATATTAACCCCGATACTCGTTATACTTTTTGAAATATTTGATAAGATACCGGGCTTATCGTGAGTAATAACCCTGATATTTACCGGATGCTTAAAACTAAATTCGGTATTCCAGTTTACGTCAATATTCCTGCCAATATCCCCAGAATCTATTCGATCACATGTTGCAGTATGAACAGTAATCCCTCTACCCCGTGTGATATAACCAACAATTGGATCTCCAGGGATTGGATTACAACATCTGGCCATTCTCACCATCAGATCATCCATTCCATCAACAATAACAGCATTATCTTTATTAGATTTCTTTCTAGCGGTGGAAGTAACTTTTTTTGTATAGGAATCTAATTCATCAATCTTGTCATCAGCGTCTTCTTCTTTCTTAAGAGAAGGAATTGTATTGATAAATTCCTTAGGTCCATATTTTCCAGACCCAATCTGAATAAAAAGATCCTCTGCATTAGCCACGCTAAATTCTTCACAGGCCTTTGCAAATTCTCCCGTTTTTTGAACAGCTTTTAAGGAGGTTCCAAAGACTCTAAATGCTTTTTCTAGGACCTCTTTGCCAAGTTCCTTATTCTCATCTCTTTCAATCTTAAGTAAGTATTGCTTAATCTTTGATTTCGCCCGGCTAGACTTAACCATACTCAGCCAGTCTTTAGACGGGGTCTGATTCTTTGAAGTTAAGATCTCTACTGTATCACCAGACTTTAAAGTGTATTTAAGAGGAACCATTTTGCCATTTATTTTGGCCCCAACACATTTATTTCCAACTTCCGTGTGTACGGCGTAGGCAAAATCAAGAGGAGTCGCTCCATAGCGCAGCTCTCTTACATCCCCAGTGGGGGTAAAAACAAAAACGCCCCCTACATCTAGATCACTCTTAACAGCGGCCATGAATTCATTATTATTTTCAACGTTTTGATTAAACTCTAAAAGTTCCTGAACCCAATCAGGTCTCGTCTCACCACTGGCCATCCCCTCTTTATATTTCCAGTGAGCGGCAACTCCAGTTTCTGCCACTTCGTCCATATCATGAGTTCTAATTTGAATCTCTATTCGATTGGCCTTTGGACCAATGACGGTCGTATGCAAAGATTGATAGTTATTCACCTTAGGTATGGCAATATAATCTTTAAATCGTCCAGGGATTGGAGTCATAGATGAGTGAATGATCCCAAGGCCTTTATAACATTCCGTAATATTATTAACGATAACTCTAAAGGCTAGTACATCTTGAATCTGCTCAAAATCCACTCCCCTAGCAATCATTTTTTTATAGATCGAGAAGAAGTGCTTCGGCCTTCCCTTAACATCTGCTTTAAGAGAATACTCTAAAAGTTTTTCCTGAATATGATCAATTACCTCTTTAATATAGTTATCACGCTCAGACTTTTTCATCGTTACTTTTTCAGCTAAACGATAATAAATATCCGGATGTAAAAACCTTAAGCACAAGTCCTCTAGCTCAGCCTTTACTGAGTTAATACCTAGTCGACTAGCGAGGGGAACGTATATATCAAGAGTTTCTTTTGCGATCTTCTTCTGCTTGTCTTCATTAACATATTGAAGAGTACGCATATTATGCATTCGATCAGCGAGCTTAACGATAATAACCCTAAGATCTTTGGCCATGGCCACAACCATCTTTCGAAAGTTTTCAGCTTGTGATTCTTCTTTAGTTTTAAATTTAATTTTTGAGATTTTGGTAAGCCCAACAACAATTTGAGCTATATTATGAGAAAATTCTTTTTCAATTTCTTCAGGAGTCACACCGCAGTCTTCAACAACATCATGTAGAAGTCCCGCTACAATGGAGTCCATATCTAGCTTTAACTTAATTAAAGTTCCAGCTACGTTGATAGGATGGATAATATAATCTTCACCTGAGCTTCTTTTTTGACCTGAGTGAGCTTTTTCAGCAAAAGTATAGGCCTTCTTAAGTAGAGCAAAGTCTGCATCTGGATAATATGCCTCAAGCCTGCGACTTAGGTCATCTATATTCAGGTCTCTTTCATGTGAAAAATCTAACCTTTGGTACAACTAGCTCTCCATTATCTCTAGTATAACAGACCGTAACTCTTCGTGGGCACGGCCAATATCATCATTTACGACACAGTAATCAAAATCATCCTTACGTAGTAGTTCTTTTCGAGCGTTTTCTAAGCGAACATTAATTACTTCAATATCGTCAGTTCCACGCTGGAGTAATCTTGACTTTAAAGCATCAATTGAAGGTGGTGCAATAAATATGGCCTTAGCCTTATCTCCGAAATACTCTTTAAAACTATCAACACCCTGTACGTCTAAATCAAATAATACATTGATCCCTTGTTTAAGTTTTTCCTCAACAAATATTTTTGAAGTGCCATAATAGTTCTGATGAACTAACGCCCACTCAAGGAACTCGTTCTTATCTCTTCGAGATTCAAATTCTTCTTTATCGATAAAATTATAAGCAACTCCGTCGACTTCACCTTCTCTCTGTGGACGAGTGGTAAAGCTCACGGACCATTCTAGCTTATTAAATTCGTCTTTAATCTTTTGAATCAAAGTCGATTTCCCCGAACCCGATGGCGCTACAATAATTATAATTTTACCTTCAGTTTGTGCCATGTTTATTCCAGGTTTAATCCTTGCTCTCTAATCTTTTCAAGTTGAACCTTCATTTGGACGACTGAATCAGAAATATCTTTTAGGTTTGATTTTGAACCAATTGTATTGGTCTCTCGATTTAGCTCTTGAATGAGAAAGTCTATTTGCCTTCCTACTTCTCCACCATCACTTAAAATCTTATCTAGTTTTTCAAGGTGAGCTTGAATCCTATTAATTTCTTCATGAACATCTAACTTTTCAAGATAGTATATAACTTCTTGCATGAAACGAGG
Source organism: Halobacteriovorax sp. (assembly GCA_024686135.1). GTDB lineage: Bacteria > Bdellovibrionota > Bacteriovoracia > Bacteriovoracales > Bacteriovoracaceae. Next base: position 3,570 of record JAIBDQ010000109.1, read on the forward strand.
CTCATCAATATTCAGCTCAGCTGCAGATTCCGCAAACCTTTTCTTAAGCTTTTCTTCTACACTCTCTTGAAAAGAGTCAGCCTTTGAATTGATAAACTGATAGAAACCTTCATATTCCTTTTTATGGTTTTGAATAACTTTAAGCATCTTCTCACCTTCTGAAAGGCGACTAGCACTAAGGGATTCAACGGCAGCATCAAAAGCCTTCCAAGTGGCTGACATGAGCTTTTCATCTTTACTAAGGTCTTGATCGACATAAAACTCATTGCGAAGAAATGACGTCGCTTCGGCAGTGACTTGAACTCCTTCACCTTCCGTCATTTCTTTAATTGAGGAAATAAAGTTCTTAACCTTTTTCGAGTCTATGTCAGCAAATTTTGAGTTGTTATCACTACGTTTATAATTGATGAAGATATCAAAACTTCCACGCTTAAATTTTTCATTCAAACGCTTTTTCATATCCAGTTCAATTGAATTAAAAGCAGATGACATTTTAAAGCGAGTATCTTTAAAACGATGATTAACTGACTTTAATTCAACAGTGACTGCATAATCGTCATTGCTTCCTTCGCCTCTACCAAATCCAGTCATGGAGTAAATCATAATTTTTAGTTCTCCGCGAAGATGGTTGAGTTACCCATAGCTCTGAATTTTTCAAAGCGGGAATTTTTTAAATCTTCTATATCTTCTTTTAAAAGTTTCTTTATCTCTGTTTCAATAGCTTTACTCACAACTTCGAAAGCTTTAGTCGTATCTTTGTGAGCGCCACCATTGGGTTCTGCTATTATACCATCAACTACGCCAAGCTCTAGTGCTTTGCTTGGTCCTATTTGAAGTGAATTGGCTGCGACCTCAGCTTTCTTTGGGTCAGCCCAAAGAATTGAAGCACAAGACTCAGGAGAAATTACTGAATAAACTGAGTACTCCATCATCAGGACTTTATCGGCGATTGCGATACCTAGAGCCCCTCCAGATCCCCCTTCTCCAATAACGACTGAAACTATAGGGCTTTTAATATCAAACATCTCAGCCAAGTTTTCAGCAATGGCACAAGACTGACCTCTTTCTTCGGCCCCAATACCAGGGTAAGCGCCGGGAGTATCCACTAGGCTGATTACTGGAATATTGAACCGACTCGCTGTCTGCATTACTCTTAAAGCTTTTCTATAGCCTTCTGGTCTTGGCATTCCAAAGTTTCTTAAAACTTTCTCTTTTGTTTTACGGCCCTTTTGTATTCCTACTACAGCCACTTTTTGTTTACCTATAAAACCGAAACCCGCCAGTACTGCAGGATCATTTGCAAAGTGACGATCTCCGGCGACTTCATGAAAGTCTGAGATGATATTGTTTATATAATCTAAAGCGTGAGGACGACTGGGATGCCTTGAGAGTTGAACTCTTTCCCAAGGACTAAGATTATCGTAAATCTCTTTTATCAATCCATTTACTTTTTTCTGCAGAGCTTTAATTTCTTTAGAGAGGTCAACGTGCCCTTTGTTCTCCAGTTCTCTAATTTGTTCTTCTAGCTCTCTAACCGGCTTTTCAAACTCAAGAGTATAACTATCGAGAAGTTCGCTCATGATTCTTCCTTTGATGACCCGTGTCACCATCTTTATAGTGTGCCCAAAAATTTAGCTCGGAGAATAGTAGAAAAATTAGGAGAAAACAACGGAGCTGTGACAAATGACACAGCGAAAAGGCATTAAAAATTCGTCATTTATTAAGATTTACTCGAGTGCCCAGCCCTGAACCACTCCACCTTCGAAAAAGACCTGCTTAACCTTACCATTTTCATAAAAGGTCCAACGCTCATTTTGATTTCTAGGGTCCCCTGCCACATCAACTCTTGTGGGCCTTCCCCAAGAACTTCTCACTTCTTCTTTGGCCATTCCCTGATAGATATTTCTTCCATAAGAAAATGAATTTGCCATTGGCATAGAAGCTGGCTCTCTATAACTTCCCGAACGCCTTCCTCTAGAGGGACGATTGGTAACAGCATATTTACCTAACTGTCTTGAGCTTAAATATTCTTCTCTTTCGTCTACAGATAAGTTTAAGAAATAAATTTTCTCACTGATCGTATCTAAGTCAGGTTTGATTTCTGAGTACTCTGCATACTGCTCCATTGTCAGAGTTTTCTCTTTCATTGAAAGTTCTCTATGAAGGCTATCTTCGAGCGTATTGACTTTAATACCAGGAGTTCTGGCCGCAATCTGTTCTCTGGTTCTGTATCCATCATGCTGATCACCCGGAACGACATGAAAATCTTCATGTGGAGTCCAGGCCCCATCGCTCTCTTTATCCATTTGACGAATAAAAGTCCTTTCCTGAAACAAAGAGGCACAGCTTGTCGTAAGAAATAGAATCGTAACTAAGAATAATGCTTTCATAAGTAATTCCTATTTATAAGCCCAATAGCCCACTTCCTCGGGCATTAAACTTATCGGGGCGATTTTCTAAAACATCAGTAAACCCCTGTATATCCCCAGAAAATGGACATTTATGCCCATTCTTCACTGTTTTCGGAGTGAAATACTCTATTATTAACTAGATAGTCAGGTTTTATGCTCAAATTCCGATAAGTAAGGAATGGCAGACCTATGGAGGTTAAGCTTTTGAAAACATGGGAAAAATTAGAAGAAAAGCTCAATTTACTTATCGAAAGTATGATGAACTTTCTTCGTATTTTCGTGGCAAAAAGCACTCCTACTTCAATTAAAGATTCTATCGGCAAAAGAAAAGGCAAGCCTCTTTTTGATGTTCAAAACTTACAAATTAAGCTTCTAGGGCTTAAAAAAGTATTTGATACTTTCTTTGGAAAAATAACAGGTGTCATTGGAAAGGTTCTTTTATTTTTCAAGACCACTGACTTTAAGAAATTTGATTGGGAAAAAGTATTTTTAGCTGTCTTCGCGGTCTTTGCTCCTTTTATCGGAAGAGTTAGAGATTGGTATATTGCGATGAAACCGACAACCATGCTAGCGATGGTTTCTGTTGCAACAATGGGAGGACTCTCATCAATTGCGATCTATCAACAAGTTAAGAAAATCTCTGAAGAGAGGGCCCCCGCCAGCGTAATAATAGAAGAAGTTGAAGTCGTTGATACACCGGAGAAAAGGCCTGTTTATTACAAAAGGCAAGAAAGAGAATTAAGGGTGAGAAATGTTAATTTTCCTGTTTATGCTGGAAGAAGTCCCGCTTCAAAACTAGTTATAGATTTTACGTTTGTTTCTTCAAATCGTTATATTAAAGAATACTTCTATGAAAATATTCATTTACTAAAAGACAAACTTAATACTTCAGTTGAACAGATCTTACCGGATTTCCCTCTTGAAGATGACGGAAAAAGAGTTATCAAAGAGAAGATCAAAAAAGAAATGCAAGTTCTTCTCGATGATTTAAAGATTGAAGGAAGTATTGAAGAAGTCCATATCCATAGTATTATGGCAGGCTAACCTCCCTAACCATTGACCTTATCGTATTTGGAGATACACCAAGTACCTTTGATGTCTTTTTTATATTCCTCCCAATCCTTTCATAAATTCTATTAACATAGAGCTTTTTCATTTGTTCTAAGGTTTTTATTTCATCTAAGTTATTTAAGACTTGCTCTTCGAGTAGGTTTTGCGAAAGCTCTTCATCCACCGTAGAAAAAGATATCTTATCTCCACCGGATAAAATATGCTTTTGTTCAAGATGGCCTAAGAGCTGTCTTATATTACCTGGCCATTGATATTTTCTATAAAATTTTTTGAGCCCGGGTACTATATGGACTCCTTTTTCAACTTCAAATTGTTTTAATAAGGCTGTGATTTTTTTTGAATCAATTCGAAGCGGTTTCAACTGAACTCTTCCCCCTGTTGTTAAACGATAATAAAAATCTTTTCTCATTTTCTCTAATCTAACTAGTTCCTTTAAATCTTTCCCGCTCGAAAAGACTAACCGAACATCAAGTTGTTGATCACTTAAACCACCAACGGGTCTAATCTTTTTATTATCCAAAAAAAGAAGTAACTTCGTTTGTATCCCAAGGGGAAGAGAGTCAATTTCATCAATAAAAAGTGTGCCTCGGTTAGCCTCAGCAAAAGCACCTTTTTTAGAACAAACAGCACCAGTGAAAGCACCTTTCACATGCCCAAAAAGTTCAGATTCAAGTAAACTTTCTGAAAAGGAAGAAATATTTATTTGTACAAACGGGCCCTGACGTAACGACTTCTCATGAATATTTTTAGCAAGCCTACTTTTGCCTGTTCCAGTTTCCCCTTCGATAAGAACACTTAGATTGCTTTGAATAAGGTTTTCGTTTAATGGAATATCTGAAGAAGTTCCAGTTACACAAGAAGAACGGTTTATTTCAAGTCTCGTGTACTCTAACTCAACCTTATCCCCGTATTCTAAAAAAGCCTCGAAGGTGTAATTACCATTTAATTTAAATGGATTTAATCCTGTAGCCCTAAGCAAATATCTCGCCTTCTCGTCCATTTCCACATCGGGTTCTTCGGAACATAAAACTAATTTATATTCCGTAAACACCTTTGAGATAATAGGTATTTGAATTTCACAGGTTTCACTAAAAAAACCGTATTCCCTCCCTCTTTTGAATCGATAACTTAACCTAGAGAGCGAAACTTCCTGCTTAGCTCCATTGAAAGGCTTAATCGTGATCTTATCTCCGAGACGAAGTCCCGATTCCTTAATTCGTAAACCACCAAAATCACTGAAAAACCTAGGACTTTCTTTCTTATAATCAACAACTGTCTGCATTTTAGCCTCCAAAAATTAAACTCGTGGTGTTTTTTTCAAATGTCATGCCTAACTATGGTCAAAGGTTTCAATAATTTAGTAAGGTGCGAAGACTTTTTAGAGGAATTAGTGGTCTTTATAAGACCATTTGGAGAACAGATGAGTAAGATTGCCAAAGGCAGCGCTCAATTTAAGATGGGAATTAGTCAGCCGGCTCAATTAGAGCAGTGGCTAAATGACAACCCAAATGCAAAAGGGCTGGCCTTTGTTGGGCGCTCTAATGTCGGTAAATCTAGTCTTATCAATACACTCTTTGGAAAAAAGACAGCCAGAACATCAAAGACTCCAGGTCGAACAAGAGAAGTAAATATCTTTGAGTTCAAACTTGAGGGCGATACTGAAGAGACATTTTTTCTATTTGATTTACCTGGCTACGGTCACGCCGATGTAAACAAACTTATGTCCCAAAGATGGGAAGAGCTTATGGGGCTATTCTTTAACAAAATGCCTTCTAGGGTTCTTCTCTTAAACTTGCAAGACTCTAGACATCCACAGCAAAAAACAGATCTGCACTTTCAGGACTTCATCATAAGTTTTAACCATGAAGCTTTTTTAATTTTTAATAAAATTGATAAACTTAAGACTCAAAAAGATAGAGCTAAGCTCGAAAAACAAAAGCCAGCCATCTTTGCGGCCACACCATTCTTTAAGCAAATTTATTTTGTTTCAGCTGAGAATTCAAAAGGCGTTTCACAGCTCGAAGACGCCTTGGTTAATTATTTATTACGGGTCAATCTTGTTTAGGTAGTTCATCTTTAGAAACATCAACTGGTCCAGCAGCAAACTTAATCTTATTTACTTCATCTTCAATCGTTTCTAAGTCTTTTTCGCATTCTTTTATTTTTTCTAACAGCTCCATAACTTTGGGATTGTCCCATTTGAGATCTCCACTTTCGATTGACTTAACCACAAGCTGCCCTAACTCTTCATGAGCTTCATGCAAATTCGTATTAGTCCTAGAGGCCGTTAACATTTTCTTGCCAATTTCAGTGGTCCTCTTAACTTCGTCCTGACAAGTTTGAAGGATCTCTTGGAATCGTGACTGCCAACCTGATTGTTTCTGCATAAATTTACTCCGGTAAAAGCTATGGAAAGTATAACCTAAACTGCCGTTTCTTGTGAAGCGGGCTGAAAGTGATAGAATAAAAGAAAACCCAATAATCACGGTACGTTATGTTAGAGTTTTTGAGCGAAAAGCTCCAAGTTAAACCACCTAAAGAAGAGCTTGATCGTATCTTTGAACACCTTCGCAAAATCTATCCCGAAGGGGAAGATCCATGGGGGCTTAGTTTACGTAAGGCCCGAAAAAATATGGAGATGATTTGGCCCTTTTACAAAAACTACTTCAAGGTGAGGGTTTTTGGAAAAGAAAATGTTCAAGACGAACCATATTTGGTCGTATCAAATCATTCCGGTCAAATTGCTATTGATGGAATGCTAATTTGTATTGCCTTTTGCATGCAAATGGAAACTCCCAGAGTTTTAAGACCAATGGTTGAGAGATTTGTCACAAGCCTTCCCTTCTTTGGAACTTGGGCTGCCGAAGGCGGAGCTGTCCTCGGTGACAGACAAAACTGTATAAACTTATTAGAAGCAAAACAATCAGTGCTCGTTTTCCCAGAGGGCGTTCGAGGCGTCGCAAAAAACACTGCTGATTTTTATAAACTTCAAAAATTCACAAGAGGCTTTTTTAGAATGGCCCTACAAACAGGAACAAAAATGCTTCCCATTGCCGTTGTCGGTGCTGAAGAGTTTTATCCCTTTGTTTATCACCCTCGAAAGCTAGCTAAATTTTTAGGTCTCCCGGCCCTGCCTTTAACCCCTTCTCTTATTCCAATGCCTTCACCAGTGGATATCTATATAGGTAAACCCTACGATGTGCCTGAAGGTCTTACTCCTGAGTCTTCTGATTCAGAGATCGATATTCATATTAAGGCTCTAGAAAGTGAAGTTAAGAGATTGA
>JAIBDQ010000120.1 GCA_024686135.1 Halobacteriovorax sp.
ATTTAAGTCTTGACCGTAATTGAAGGCGTGAACTTTTTCAGGTTTTTCAAAAACCAAATCATTTTGATAATTTAAACAAGAAAATTTAGTAATATCCATCTGTAGGCGGTTAACATTACTCCAGTCAGTTGTACCATCAGCAAATTTTCTAACCCATCCACCACCGCAACAAGTCTTCTTCCCAGTATCATTAAAGGTTTTCCACTGAAATGCCTTAGGTGTATCAGTCGCGGCCACAATAGGAGCTTCAGGAACAGGACTAGCAAGTGCTCCGTTACCTGTGACCACTGGACTAGCTACTGTATATCTGGAATAGCGACCATCGGCCGCTGGGTCTGTATAAGAAAGAAGGGCCGTTTGAAGATTTGTATTATCATCACCCAAGTCAGGAATGATTGTCGTGTCACCTTGAGTGTACATGGTAAAGTCATTACCAACTTCGCGGCAGCATCTATTTTTAGACATATCGTAGTCAAAATAATCTGAGGCCGTAACAAATGGCTGGGCTTGAGCCTGTCCACAAACTAAGGATTCTTGCCAGTACTTTTTCTCCGCTTCTGTATTCCCAAAATAATCTAATCCAAAAAAACTGGCCTGATCAGCATGAAGTTTTCCAGGTCCGCAATCAAGATTTGTATGACAAATAGACCCTGGTCTTCTAAGACAAGCGTCTCTAACAATTGTAGGGTTTAAGACATTGGGAACAGAGATGATATTCTCTGCTTCAATCTGTTCAAAAGTAGAGACGCTGTTAAATCCATCAGTTCTTTGACTTTCGGCACCACAAGCATTCTGTTGGGTTCTTTTATCACTCGTCGAAATAGAAAAGTCGATGAGGTAGTCACCAACATCAGTTGTTGTTCCTGAAACAGTTTCAAAAACTGGACAGGTTTGAATTCTAGCAAAACCATTGGCGTTAGAATTACAGCTAGATATTTGTGAAATATAGTCAGTTCTATTTGAGCTATCATTATTCTCATGTTGTTTTTCTGGGTCTGGGTGCATTCTCTTACCTGGGCGGCAGATTCCCCAGTCTCCAACATTATTAGTGAAGTTGCTTGCATTATGTTCCATATTGGCCTTAATTTCGGCAGTTAATGAAGCATCATTTTTAAGATAGTTAAGTGGTCTTCCTAAAAAGTCTGCTTCTTGACCAAAGAGAATTGTCTCCACTAAGTTAGGAGTTCTTACGACTTCACGGTTAAAATCACTGGCCTCTAAAGAAGCACAGTAAAAGTTAGGGGCACAAGTAAAGAGCTCTTTATCTTCAGAATTGTTGAAACCTGAGTTGTAACTTTGCTTACAAGGAGCTCCCGCACCTCTATAGACACATTTTCTAGCAATTCCTTGAGGTTGATTACCTTGAAGAATGGAGGCGTAAGTTGCATCATCAAATTCTTCGTTTGCTGTTTCATTTCCGTCAGCATCAAACTTTGGCCACTTTGTTCTATATCTAGAAGTATCAGCACAGGTGTATTCCCAACCAAGTTTGGTTACGCAGTCTGCATCGACGTCACATTGATGATGATACTGGCAGGTTGCCGCTTGGTTTTGGTTAGGATCATTAGGGGAGAGATTCGGATCATAATCAAAATCTGGAGCCGTGTTATTTCCTAAATCTGTAATGATATTGACTAAAATATTTGTAGGTTCTGCTAGGTCTGCAAAAGGAGCATTAATGGCAAGAAATAGTTTTGTTGAGGACGAAGTAACTCGTCTTCCATTTCCAATGGCAAACCATTTAACACCATCAAAAGACCCAATCAAGGCACCTTTATTAAATCCATACCAATCTCTTTGATAACCATTAACAAAGTAAGCAGATTGAGTTGCAAGCCTATTAAGTCTCTGCGTTTGAGTATCCTGGTTCTTCTTATGAGAAAATGGAATCATCGTAGGTGGAACCCAGCAGGCCCGACCAAAAACGGTATCTTCATAGTTACCATTGGTAAGGTTATTCTCGTATGTGTTTCTACTCGTTGTATAACCTGTCCATTGAAGCCCGAGACCAGCAGTTGTTTGCGGATGAGATGAAAAGTTATTAAACCAAGAATCATCAGCACATTGAGGACAAGGAGTTGAGAAGCCCGATACGGCCGCAAGAATATAAGTTTGATCTAATTCAACATTTACGACATGGGCAGGATGAGCGCGGCTTAAATCGACTTTAAACTGTCCTAAGATACTATTCATATTAAAGCTATCACTAATCGGATCGGTCTTTCCAATTTCATCTAAATAAGTAAATTCAACACCCTCGGGTTCCACTGCTGGTGAAGCGTTTAACAAAGTGCTGACATCATCAACAGGGTCACCATTAGTTGCTTTGAAGAACCTATGGGGAGCACTTCTTATAGGTAAGTTCAGGGCCAAATTTTGAAAAGGAGTTGGGTCCGTTACTGGCGGCGGAGTAAAGCAAATAATATTTGTAATATTGTCGCCAACATCTCTAACGGCCTCTAGACCAAAGTCAGGACATTGAGGATTATCCGGTTCCGTTGGAAAAGGATCGGCCTGACAACCACATCTTGCCCATACATCAGCTCTAATGGCCTTAAAACTTGTTTCGTCATTAGTTGGAGCGCAGTTCGCATAACTGGCCGGCTCCTCTTTTGCCCCTTCTAAACAATTAAAATCTTCAATATCACTTTGAAGCTGTGCTGCTGCTGTTGCCGCTGCATCGGGAAGAGGAGTTGGGGTTGGCTCTACGGTCTGATTGATAGAGCAAATAAAATAAATGCTAGGGTAATTTACAAAGTTATTAGGGTTTAATCCAACATCCGCTAGGGCCTGATTATAATCGGGCTCAGAGGAAGCATTTGGTTTTTCTTGGCCATCGTTCACACACTGACCATTTGAACAGCAGTCAAAACCTTTGGCCACACATTCAGAGTTGGTACAGCTACTTGTCTGCGTGTTGGAATTATTTTTTACATCAACTCTTAGGCCAAGACTTGAAAGATCAAGGCTTGTTGAAGGAACTAAATCGGTTACACCGATAGTTGCGTTGATTGAAGTGTAAAGGGAGATATTACTTGATTGTAATATCCCAGAGCAGGTGGGACATAGATCGTCTAGAGCGTATGACGTTTCACCTGCCGTAACCGCTGACCCTGTTACTCCAACAGAGTTGATGAAAAGGGGACCGACACCATCACAGGCCGTGCTGTTAATTGTTTTTTCTGGGATATCGATTCTTAAAAGCTTTTCGTTAACCCCAGTTGTTATATTATTAAAGCTAATGGGAACAGCTCTAACTCTTAAGTGCTCATTTAAAGTATCGTTATCAACATCTTGGTAACTGGCCACCATGCAATAAGTAAAACTAAAGTTTGATCCTACTGAGAGAAAGTCGTGGAGTTGCTCGCCTCTTAAATAAACGACGGTGTTAGTATCTTCGTTAAGGGTGATTGAGCCTTCAATTTTTGAACCACTATACCAGTAAAGGGACTCGCCACCGCTAAAAGTTGGGTCCTGTGAGGTACCACCGTTATCTTTGACGTTACTTGAGTCTGATTTTGATTTTCTTTTTTTAGATGGAGAACTGGGCACACAGCTAGCTAGCATGACGGCGGCAATTAAGAATATGATTGTCGTAAGCTTTTTCATCCCTAAAAACTCTTTTCTCCTGCTTTCTTATCGGTCGTTAAAACCGCTGATTTAGTTTTGAAAACAATAAGTTATCTATCTATTTTAACGGATTAAGGGAGTATTAAGGTCTAGTTTTATGGTGAAGAAAGCTTGATTTTTGATCCCTAGTAAAGGCCTGTAATCAAAGAGTTTTTTTGGAGATAAGGGGAAACCCCTAAAAGTGGAGAAAAAACCTCTAGAAAAAGGCGCCCAATTAAGTAGGCAAAGTCTTCCTAGATACCTGCAGTTGAGAAGTCGAATCCGGTGCTAGGAACTGGTGTGGTGGCCGCTGAGGTAGACGGAAAAAAGCCACCTGTACCTACTGTGGCGACACTATTATTGTAAACAGTTCCGCCGTATGAACCTAAGTAATAAGGGTTGTAGGCCCCGGGGTATGGATAGAAAATACCATTGGTATAGTAATCATTTAAATAAGCATTACGGGCAGTAATTCCATCAATTGTATTTTGCTCCCAAATATCGACTTGAGTATTTTGCATCTGCCTATTGAGCTCCCAGGGAAGAAACTTAAGTCCACCTTCAGCTACAGACTGAATCACTGTCCATTTCTTTCTTTGTCTTTTCTCAGTTGTGATCCAATCTTTTCCATCCCAGTATTCAAATACGGCTGGGTAGATTTTTTCATCTCTCGTTGGGGCTAGCTTTGCTAGATAACCTTCATTCTTCTTAGAAATATCAGTACACATAGCATCTATATCTTTTTTTGCTTCTGAGTCCTTTGGAAAACTATTGATAAAGGTCGCACTACATTTTTCGTTGAGCTCGCTAATGGCCATTCGGTCTGGAGACTGAGGCATACTCGCAATAATTTTTCCAGCTTCATCGACCAAGGCGTAGACTTTATCATTGTTTCCAGACTTATCAACAACACATTTCCAAGAAGCTTTTTGTTCTTTGTTATAAGTACAATAGTTTTGTACTCGATCACCATAATACGATAAGAGACTAATAAGACCTTTGTATTGGTCATCATTTTTTATCCCTCTGATTTTGGAATTAATATCAGCCATCTTTTTATTAAGGTCGGTTTGTTTTTTATCAATTCCTTCTTTGATCGTTCCGGCATTAATTTCTTTAATAAACTCATCAAGAAGGTCTGGAACTATCTCAACTTTATCGCCATTCATTTTAAACAGGTTAGCATCAGTTAACGTTTTAGCTTCAGTACAACGGCTATTTTCTTCACCCTGGCTTCTTTTATCACATGCCATCTTCATCATATTTACCATAAGATCATTCATCGCCTTATTGGTAGCCTTCATATCTTCTTTCTTTGGTCTTTTGTCAGCTTCATCTTTTTTTGATTTGAAAAAGGCCATCATTTTGTCATCTAATTTATCTTTAGCAAACATCTCAGTTTCAATGCTAATGTCATTCCTTAGGCTATTAACATTCTTAAAAATATTTTTTGTCGTTAATTCAATCGCTTCTTTATTACCTTTAATTTTTTCTTCAAGAGGCTTTAGATCTGCCTTCTCAGCTCCAACATAAAGATCTTTCATTTGCGTTAGAGTTTCATTTGCCTTGTGGTGACCATGAACTTTTTTAAGAGACTCGACAACTTTCTCATTGTTGCCGCCAATACTATCATTGAGTTTTTGTTGGATATTTCCTACAGCATCTAATCGAGCTGAAAAGGTTTTTAAATCAGCAGTGTTAGCTAACTTACAAACTCTCGTAGAGGTTGATCCTTCCATCGTCTTTTGCGCCAGACATACTTTAAAGTCTTCAAAATCGGCCTTTAGGGTTTGAAAATTAGCCTTATCTTTTACTAGGGTCTTAAATTCTTCATTAGTTGATTCTAATTTATTTATCTCAGAAGTTAACTCGGTAGGAGTTAGAACGCTTACTCCATCTAAGAGTGCTTCTCTATATTTTTTAAGTCTTCTTTGCTCACCCCATTTTGTAATTGTATTGGAGGCCCTGTAAGCATCAACAAATCCTTCCACAGAAGCTTTTACTTTCGCTGAGCTAGACTCTTCGGCCTTGCTTATAATTCTACAAAGGGTTGTATTAAAACCAGCTTTACATGCATTTTGAAGTTGAGAAAAAGTTTTTCCTTTTGAAGTCCATTTGTTTAAATCTAATTTTCCTTGTGACAAATTATCTTGATCAGATGTTGTATCCTCATGTAACGGATCTTTCGCAATAGCATTCGCATCTTTTAAAAGTCCCTCTGGATTCTTAATAGACTCTTTTAATAATTGATCCATGATGGCCATGGTTTCAACATTTTCTAGATGGGCATCAGTGGACTTGATATCAGCCTCTAGTTTCTCAAGAGTGAACTCACTTGAATCTTCAAAGCCAGGAACTTTATTCTTAGTTATGTCGCTAAGAAAATCTTTATATTTTTTATTAAGGGCCTTCATTCCATTTAAGAGAATTTGCTGTGACTCTAGGTCGTTTCTGATTTTCTCCATTTCATTTAAAGTTTTTTCACCCTCTACTAATTCAACTGTTCCATCTTCATTAACTTTAGGGAACTTGCCCTTCGCTTTTTTGTTGGCAATCTGAGCTTGTATCTTTTTGACATTTTCCGAGGCCGTATCACAACTTTTTGCCGCCCCAGTAGACTTAAATTTGGTTTTTTCTATATTTCGAACCGTTTGAATAACATCTCTTTCTTCTTGGGTGATAGCACCTGCCGAAAAAGAAGCTGTTAAGAAACAAAGAATGATAATTTTTTCTCTCATATTAATAACCTGTTAAGACTATTCTATGCCTTAGTATCGGTTTTTCTTAATAAAAACTTTAGTTATTGAGTCAAGTATTCTAAGTGTTTGAAATATTGAGCTTTGTAGCAAGGAGACCTAAAACAATCATACCAAGAATAGTTGGCAGAATTAGAACTTAACATCCGTACAGTAGGAATTAGTAAAGAAGTGGGTTTATCCGTGGCCACCGGCCATAAAAGATTGTTCTGGATCGATCTGTTTACTTTCTCGACCGGTTTCCATCAGTGATTTGAAATAATTCTCTGTGATAGCAAGAGTTTCATCAATGCCAGGAGTTTTAAAGATTTCATTTCTAAACCCAGCTGCACCAGCAAATCCCGCAGCGAACCAAACCACATGTTTTCGAAGCTGAACAAGAACTGTTCTTTCTCTATCGGTGTAGTTTCTGGTGTAATCAAAAAGTCTTTGAGTTATCTCAATATAATCAATAGGAGAAAAAGGCGAAGCTTCCCCTTCATTTAAATAGGAATCTAAAAAGATAAAAGGATTCCTTAAAGGACCACGCCCAAGCATGAGTCCCTGACACTTAGTTGTTCTAAGTCTTGCTTTTGCTTTTTCTGGAGAATGAAGATCGCCGTTTCCAATAATAGGAAGAGGAGACTCACTAGCTAAGAACTCTAGGAAATCCCAATCGGCCAGTCCTCGGTATTGCTGAGTTCTTGTTCTTCCGTGCACGGCCACAAACTCTACACCTTCTTCTTTAGCGATGCGAATAATCTCTAAGGCGTTACGATTGTCTTGATCCCAACCAGTTCTAATTTTAATTGTTAAAGGAATTTCTATGGCCGCTTTAATAGAACCAAAATAAGCACCAAGCTTACTTGTATCTTTCATAAGAGCAGAACCGCCACCTTTAGTGACTACTTTTCTAACCGGACAGCCCATATTGATATCAATAAATTTTGGTCCAAAGTCTTGGGCCACTTTGGCCGCTTCACTCATGGCACTTTTGTCTTCACCAAATAACTGTAGACCAATATTCTCTTCTCGCTCATCTATGGTGAGCATTCTTTTTGTTTTTTCATTACCGTAATTGATCCCATGACAGCTCACAAGTTCACTTACGGTACCACCCGCCCCGAGGTCTTCCATGAGTAATCGAAAGGGAGCTGAGCAGATGGCCGACATGGGGGCCAATAAAAGTGGGGAGCTAAATCCCACATGACCCAAATGCATAGGAGTACGCCTTTCGATCAATTTATCGATTTTATCCTGTAAGTCCTTTGAAAAAGGATTATGAGGCAGTTTTAAGCGCGGTTCCATAGGCCAGAAAATAGCAAAAAACCTAGTACTGCGTCAATGAGGTCTGTATTTTCAAAAGGGTCTTTCACCTGTTATATTAACGCCTCATTTTGAGGAGTTACCCATGTTTGATACTTTAAGCGAAAAGTTTTCTGATGCCTTTAAGCACCTCCAAGGTAAAGGCAAGATTTCAGAGTCCAATATTGAAGACGCCCTAAAGGACGTGCGAACTGCTCTTCTTGAAGCGGATGTTAACTTCAAAGTGGTTAAGGCCTTTATCGGCGCAGTAAAAGAAAAGGCCCTTGGAGAAAAAGTTATCACCGGCGTAAACCCGGATGAACAATTTATTAAGATTGTTCACGATGAACTTGCTTCAGTCATGGGCAATGCTAATGAGGAAGTTGATCTTGAAAGAGTCGGACCCATTCCCGTTTTGGTGGTTGGTCTTAACGGTCAAGGTAAGACGACTTTCACAGGTAAGCTTTCTAAACATCTAATTGGTAAGAAGAATAAATCTGTCCTAGTTGTTCCTGCAGATACTTTTCGTCCGGCAGCTAAGGATCAGTTAATAACTTTATCAAAACAAGTTGGTGTTGATTATTTTGATAGTGATCTTTCAAAGCACCCTGGTGATATTGCTAAAGAAGCTCTTGCCTATGCTAAAGAGCAAGGTAAAGACGTTGTTATTATCGATACCGCCGGTCGTCTTCATGTCGATGATGAACTTATGGGTCAACTTAAAGAGGTTGGCGAAGCGATTAAGTCTCATAATCCAGAAATACTCATGGTAGCGGACGCTATGACTGGGCAGGAAGCGGTAAACGTGGCCAAAACTTTCCACGATGCTCTAGGGCTAACTGGTATTGTTCTCTCAAAAATGGACTCGGATGCTAAAGGTGGTGCAGCTCTTTCTATTAGGCATGTAACCGGTGTTCCAATTAAGTATATTTCTACTGGTGAGAAGATGGGAGACCTGGAGCTCTTTCATCCTGATAGGCTTGCGGGAAGAATTTTAGATATGGGTGACGTGGTCTCTCTTGTTGAAAAAGCTGAAGAGCATATCGATGAGAAAGAAGCCGAACGCATGATGAAGAATATGGAGAAGGGGAAGTTCACTGTTGATGATTTTATGAAACAGATGGACATGATTAATAACCTTGGTTCCA
Source organism: Halobacteriovorax sp. (assembly GCA_024686135.1). GTDB lineage: Bacteria > Bdellovibrionota > Bacteriovoracia > Bacteriovoracales > Bacteriovoracaceae. The sequence goes on from JAIBDQ010000120.1 coordinate 8,798, forward strand.
TGGGCTCTATCTTAAAAATGATCCCAGGAATGGGGGGCGCCCTTAGAGATATTGGTGATCTTTCTCCAGCGGAAGATGAAATGAAGCGTATGAAAGTCATTATTAATTCAATGACCAAGCAAGAACGCCAAGATTATAAAGTGATCAAAGAATCTCGTATAAAAAGAATCGCAACGGGTTCAGGAAATACTGAATCCTCTGTTAAGGATTTTATTGCTAAGTTTCGCCAGATGGAAAAGATGATGGGTGGGATGATGCAAATGATGAAAGGTGGGGGGATGCCAGGGATGCCGGGCATGCCAGGAATGCCTGGAGGCGGAAACCCTGGTTTTAGACAGCAGCCGGGAACGGGGAAAAAGCCCAAAAAGAAAGGTAAGAAAGGCGGACCTTGGGGCGGATTCTTTTAAAGAATTTTGCTCTGCGAAATTAATATAACGCAAAATAGTATGTTATTGACATATTTAGACCGGCAACCTATTTTGGGGTGCTAAATGTTCAAGCTCAGGAGAAGTTAATGCTTTCAATTAGATTATCACGTGGTGGTAGAGTTCACAGACCAGTTTATACAATCGTTGCTGCTGACAGCAGAAGATCAGCTACAGGGAAAT
>JAIBDQ010000091.1 GCA_024686135.1 Halobacteriovorax sp.
GTTCTTTAGAAGCATACTTGTGGTTGTGACCTTATGGTCAGCATGGAGAGTTGTTGTTTTAGTCGGCCTATTTGATATGTGGCTTAATTTTAGAAAATTTTTTAAAAAAAATAAAACTGAAGGAGATATCCAATGAAAGTTATCTTAACGGAAAAAGTACCTGCACTTGGTAGTGTTGGGGAACTTGTAAACGTTAGCCCTGGATACGGGCGTAACTATCTTATTCCTAATCGTAAGGCTGTAATTGCTGACGAAGGGAACAAGAAACAAGCTGAGCATCATAAAAGAGCTCTAGCTAAGAAAGTAGAAGAAGAGAAAAATGCTGCTCTAGACATTAAAAAAGCTGTAGACGGTGTTGTTCTTACAATGATTAAGAAAGTTGGTGGAAATGGAAACCTTTTTGGTACTGTTACTTCAACTGAAGTTTCTAAGGCCCTTAAAGAGCTTGGACATGAAGTAGAAAAAAGAGTGATCTCTTTTGTTACTCCTATCAAGACTCTTGGAGAGTTCGAAGTTCATGCTAAAATCTTTTCTGAAGTCGTTGCTGAATTCAAAGTAAAAGTTGAAATCGATCCAAAGCAAGCTGAAGAACTTAAGAAGAAGCAAGAAGCTGCAGAGCGTGCTGCTGTTAAAAGAAAAGAAGCTGCCGCGAAAGCTGCTGAAGCTGGAGAAGAAGCTGAAGAGGGTGCTGAAGCATCTGACACTGAGGCTGACGCTGACGCTGAAACAACTGAAGAATAATTTCTTTATAAAAGGGGCTGGCTTTCTTGCCAGTCCCTCTTTTACTTGAGGTACACGGATGAATGAACTACCACATGATTTACTAGCCGAGCGCTCTCTTCTTGGTTGTTTAATGGTGGACTCGAATTCATTTGAACAAATCGCGGACCTCAAACTAAGCCGAGATGACTTCTACCATCCCCAGTACGGGATAATTTTTGAAAATATGAATGACCTATTCATTGGCAGCCAGCCCATCGATTATGTGACTGTATGTTCAAAACTGACAAGTTCGGGAAAGCTTGAAGAAGTTGGAGGCCAATCGGCCATTGCTGACTTGGCCGAAGAGCTCGCTTCAGCTGCTAATATTTATCACTACGCTAAAACGGTAAAAGATAAATCCTCACTCCGTAATATCGTAAGAACGTCTCAAGACGTAGCCTCTCTAGGTTTAAACTTTAAAGGCAATGCGGACGAATTTTTAGAAGAAGTTGAGAGTAAGTTTTTTGGACTAACCACTGATGCTAAGGCCGGTAAAATGGTCGGTCTTAAGTCATGTTTAATCGAAAACTTAAAAGAATTAGAAGATACTTCAAGAAAGCCTGGGGAAATTCAAGGCCTTCCTACTGGATATACTGAAGTAGATAAGATGCTTCTTGGTATGCAGCCTGGGCAGCTAATTGTTTTAGCCGCTAGACCTGCCATGGGGAAAACAGCTTTTGCCTTAAATATCGCACTTAATGCAGTACAAATGACTGGTGCTCCTATTGCTATCTTTTCATTGGAAATGGTTTCAAACGAACTTTCAATGCGTCTTCTTTCAAGTAAGGCGAAAGTCGATAGTAAGAGAATTAGAACCAAAGACTTTTTAGATACAGACCTAAGAAATATTGGTTCGGCCGTAAATGAATTATCAAACTTGCCGGTTTTTATTAATGATTCTGGTTCTTCGACAATCTTAGATATTCAGTCTCAGTGCCGTAAGATTAAGTCTGAATCTGGTCTTGGGATGATCATTATTGATTACCTTCAGCTAATGAACTCTCATACGAAGAACCCTTCCCGTGAGCAGCAGATTTCTGAAATATCAAGGGGTCTTAAGTCCATGGCCAAGGAACTCGAGTGTCCAGTTCTTGCTCTATCTCAGCTGAATCGTCAGGTAGAGTCTAGACCAAATAAGAGACCTAACAATGCTGACTTAAGGGAGTCTGGAGCAATTGAGCAGGATGCCGACTGTATTATGTTTATTTACCGTGATGAGGTTTATAACGAAGATACAAAAGAACCAGGGATCGCTGAGATTATTCTTGGCAAGAACCGTGGCGGTGAAATTGGTACTGCAAAGCTAGCTTGGGTCGGTGCTTATACTTCATTTGAAAATCTATCCTATGCTCCAAATCAGTAGCGGACCTTACTCCTTAATACCTTCCGAACATAAATGGAAAGTTCTAAAAGATCCAAGTCAGGCCTTTCTCTACTATAAAAACAGCAAAATTAACCTAATCACTGGTGAAAAAACTGCTTTTGATTCATTAGAACTTTTTAATCAGTTAGACCTAGAGACAAGGTCGAACAAGAGAATTCTTCACCTGGCTTATGAAGCTGGTTATTTAAATACAGAGAATCATCATTTGATTAGTGAAGATGAATGGTTGGCGATAGATTTGCACTATGAAAAATCTGAGTTTTTAGCCCCTCTACAAAAAATAAATTTAAACTTAAAAAATATAAGCTCTCCCTCAATAGAAGAATATAATAAAGCCTATGCTGAAGGTTATGAAAGATTAGAGAAGGGAGACTCATACCAGTTCAATTTAACCTTTCCATTTTCTTATACTTTTGAGGGGGAATTTAACGATTTAGCCGCTTGCCTTTTTAGAAAGAAGGAAAGTTTAGGCGCCTATGCCCATGGAACCTTTATTCCTTCGATGGAATGGGGGATTTTGAGTAATTCGCCAGAGTGTTTGTTTAATAAAAATAAGAACTTTATTGAAACAAAACCAATAAAAGGAACTATTGAAGATAGCGAAGGGGCTTGGAAAAGATTAAGTGAAAACGAAAAAGATGAAGCCGAATTATTTATGATCACAGACCTTCTAAAGAATGATTTGAACCGACTGGAGCCAAAAGCAAAGGTAAGGATGCTAAAAGCTCCTTTAAAAGTTCCAGGCCTTCTTCATCAATTTAGCCATATTGTTTTAGAGTCCTCTAAAGAGATCCCTTTAAAAGATATCACACGCTCACTTTTTCCCGGTGGTTCTATAACAGGAGCACCTAAGAAACGAACGATGGAAATTTTAAATGATATTGAAAGCGAACCTCGAGGAGCTTATTGTGGTTCAACTTTCTTTTTTGATGATGAACAAATCAGAGCTTCAATAAACATAAGAACAGCTGAGGTTTACACCTCTAAAAACCTACTAAAATTAGGCGCTGGTGGGGGCATTACTCTCTTAAGTAAAATGGAGGAGGAGTATAGTGAGATGCTCTCTAAAGTCGATAGTTTTGCTTTACTCTTACAAGTGCCGTATTTAGATAAAACTCTTTAATTTCAGTTAGATATGGGGGTTTTTCACAATCCCAACAAAAACTTACATAGCTTCTTACAAGCCACCATTAATTTGACATGAATGAAATTCGGTAGATATGATTCCTTTGTCGAAATCCAATGAAAGGAGAGACCTCCACCCACGGAATAGCTAGAGAATGAAACTTATAGCTGGGTAGAGAATTTACAAGGGAGTGTAAATGGCAAACGGAAACGCACCAGAGTCAGGATGGCTAGATGAGAACGGAAACGTTCTAGGGGATGACCAGAAGGTACCTCTTAGCTCTTTATCCGAATTAACAGGATTTCCTGTTGAGTTTATTAAGAAAGAACTTCTCTTAGAAGGTGAGGAGCTCAGCATGTCTGATCTTAGATCTTCAATGATTAGTTATTTAGAGTCGACGGCAGGACAGCCAGAATCAAAAGAAGCTTAGTTTTTTTCATTATATGGCCCCTTTTCTAGGGGCCTTTTTGTATGGGTAAGTTTTCCCTAACCTAATAAATATTCTTTTTTGATACTATTAGAGACGTGAAAAAGAATTTTATCATCCTATTTACATTACTCTTTTGCTCGGACTCTTGGTCTAGTTTTTGCGATAGTCCTCTTGAAGGTGAATCCCTTAGAGAAGCACAGGTTAAATGTCGACTTAAGCAGGCAGCTTCTAATGCAGGAACTCTTTCTACAAAGGTTGAAAAGGAAATCGCTTTCAACGAGTTTTGTCAGTTTAGAAGTGAGGGTGGGGAAAAAGGACAAGATATTTTGTGCCAGAATCCAGCTGAAGTCGTATGTAGTTTTAGTGGTAGGGTCTTAGATTCTAACTGTAATTATTCTCCTGGCGATAATGAAATTATGATTAATGAGCAGGATGTTAAGAATAAGTTTTGTAATTCTAAAGAGGCAAATCGAGAAAGAGTTGAAACGCTAAGTGGAAAAAAGAAATGTAATTCTTTAAATTTGAAGGGTAACGACTGTGTTGAATATTTAAACTTTCTCTCAAAAGGGGAAGTACATAATGATTTTAATGAAAAGATATTTACTGAGAAGAAAGTGGATAAACTTTTTAACGTTGGTGAATTAGTAAAAGAACAATATTTAAGCCTAATAGAGAAAAGTAAAAACCTATCAAAAGAAAAAAAGAAAATACTTAAAAGTAAAATAAAGAGAACTAGAATCCATCTAAATCAAGATCGATTCAACAATCCTGAATTATTCGATTGCTATGGGTCTTCCAATGGAAAGCTTAGTAATGGTGTGTTTAACCAGGAGGATCCTTTTGGTGGAAATGAGATTCATATCTGTTCTGGGTTAGCTATTAACATGGACCATATGAACCCTCATGCCTTAATTCATATAATTGCTCATGAGTTCTCTCACAGCATAGACCCCTGTGCTCTTGAGGTGGGATTCAATGGAAAAAAATCTAGCTACGATGCTTTCTATCCCGAGTTAGTGAATTGCCTGAGGGGAACAAAAGATGGAACTTGTAAAAAAGCAGAACTGAATTGTACTGGAAAAGGGGAAGTTAAAAGATACTGTAAATCTATGTACCCAGCTGAGTGGAGAGAATGTCATAAAGCCTTGAGTGGAGCACCTTCATGCGTTGTCGGAGGGCATAGAGGCGAATTTGAGCACGGAAAGCAAGAGCAAATTAACGAAGGATTTGCAGATTATATGGCCTCGGAAGTAATGGGAGAAATATTAAAAGAAGCTAACTCCCAGGAAAGAGCGGATGCTCTGCTATCGATAAGTTCGCAAATTAGTAGAAGACATGATGGTTGTAACAAGGGACCACGAAAGGACTCTCATCCAAATGCATATATTCGACTAAATAAAATATTAATGAGTAGTGAGAAAGGGCGAGCAGCATTTAATTGTAGTGCTAGCGATAAAAAGACATGTATAGGAATTTAGTTTTCATCTTTCTGATTTTCTTTTCTTTTAATGTCTTCGCCACAATGAAAGTCAGCTATAGTTATCCTAATAACAAGAAATCAAAGACGATTAAGGTTTATACGAGCAAAGGGGTAGCTTTTGTTGTGTTAAATGAGAATGGTAATGAAATTAGTAAAATGATAAGCCAGCCATTATTCGAGCAGATTAGAAAAAATATATTAAAACTGGTATCTAAAAGAAGTTCCGAATTCTCTTGTCCTAAACGGATAATGCTTTCCGTTAGCTTAAATGATAAAAGAAAAATATTTTGTGAATCGAATAAAGAAAAAAAGACTGTAGCAAAACTATTTAGAAAACTACATGAAATCTCAGTACGTTAGTCAGTAATTACTAGGCTGGTCAGCACAGTGATAAGCAGGGCCGCCAATAACTCGTAGGGCTCGGTACATCCTCTTTGCCCAGTTTTTACATTTCTTTTTATCTTTTGCCTCAGCATCACAGCTCTCTGTAGCAATATTTAAAAAGAGCTGATCACAATCCTTCCTCGTATTTCCATTTGTAGATGGTTCATGATGATAGCAAAGGTCGTGCTTGATGCAGGCCTTGAAAAAAATTTCTTTATGGCCGCCGGAAGGACCAGAGCATCCATTAACAAATTGGGTTTCTCCATAATCGTTTTCAAACTCACAAGTTCGAATTCGCAGAGTTAATTTTGTTTTAGGGCATTTATACTTTTTTAGGATTTTGCCTTTCTTTTCTATACAGTAATCCTGAAGTTGATCCGCATGAGCGAAGCTCGAGAAAAGTAAAAATATTATAAAGGCTTTCATACTGTGAATTTACCACAACTTAGAAACAGCCGCCAACCACTTGTAAGGGTTCCATGGTTTTCGGTGAATCAAGCCAGAAGGCAACCATTTGCTCTTTAGAGGCAATTTGAGAGGTCGGAACATCTACCACCATACCGTTTTTAAAGGGCCTTTTAGAATGATTTAAAACCGCAAAAAACTGCTTCAGGTTACGGCCTCTATTTTCACCTCTTGTAACCTTACTTGTGATTCCATTTGCAAGAAGGGAGTAGTTAAGATTTAAATTTTTAGAGGTACCAGTAAAGCTTATTTTGTAGCTTCTTTTTCCTATTGGCGTGGCGGTTAATTCTCCTACTTTTATCTTGGAAGCATTCGGAACTTTACGGATGGGAAAGCTTCTCCACTCTTTTCCGTCTTTCACAAATTCAGGAGTATAAATATTTTTTGAATTCCAGTGAGAAGCATATTTTCTTTGTCTATCTGAGAATTGTTTTTTTGCAAAACGATCTTTCCAACCAATATAGTCCCAGTACTCCACATGAAAGGCGAGAGGAAAAAATGTTTTACCAAGGTTCTTATTATTTCTTAATGAGGCAATCCATTTTTCTGCCGGAGGGCATGAGCTGCAACCTTCAGAAGTATAGAGTTCTATTAAATGGGTCTTAAACTTAGAGCTTTTAAGGGCCTCTCTCTTACATTCAGAAGCCATAACGGGATTAGGAATAAAGAATCCTCTTTGGTTTAGAATTAGCCCAAGCAAGGTTAAAAATAGAAAACTTATGATGATTCGGTTCGCGTTCATATAAGTGAGTGTATTAAATCAACGTTTTGTTATAGGGGGTGGCAAAAATTTCTCATTAAAATTTGAAGTCTGAAATTCAACAAGCCCATGTAGAGGGGGATTTGAATAGTGGAGAAATCTGTTCACGGTATTCAAGTATTAACAGGCGGTTAGACTAAAGTCCTTAAAGTTTTATGGCGATAAGTTTATGAAATCATAAAACTCCCAAGGATGGACTTATGGATATCGCAACTATTATCGGCCTTGTTCTTTCAATGGGTGCCGTAATCGGTGCAATTTTAGCTGGTGGTGATGTTGGTGCCTTTATGGATGTACCTTCTGTTATTGTTGTTGGACTAGGTTGTATAGGAACAACTTTTACGAAATGGCCAATAGAGGTAGTTAAAAAGCTAACTGTATTTGCTATGAAGACAGTTTTCTTTACACCTGCTGACCCGAAAGGAACGATAGATCAGATTAGTGAACTTGCTGAAACAGCAAGACGAGAATCAGTATTCGCTCTTGAAAAAGTACCAATCGAAGATCCCTTTCTAAAGAAGGCGATGACTCTTGCGGCTGATAACAGACCGCCAGAAGTAATCAGCGCTATATTACAACTTGAAATTGATGCAATGGAAGAAAGACATAAAGTAGGTATCGACGTTTTTGATGGGCTGGCCGCTGATGGACCTGCCATGGGTATGATTGGTACCTTGATTGGTCTTGTTATCATGCTCGGAAACTTATCCGATCAATCGGCCATTGGTCCTGCCATGGCCGTTGCCCTATTAACTACATTTTATGGTGCTGTTATTGCGAACGTCTTTGCTAACCCTATGAAGAATAAGCTTGGGCAAAGATCAAAAATGGAAATGACTAAAATGACGATAATTATCGCTGGTACTCTTGGCATAGTTGCTGGAGAAAACCCTAGATTAATTAAAGAAAAACTTATTGCATTCCTACCTCCAGCTGAACGTGAAGTTGAAGGCGGTGGTGGGGAAGAAGAATAGGATAACTTATGGCCGATGAATCATCAGCAGAGTGCCCAGAAACGAAGTGTCCCGAGTGTGAACCTGGTTTGCCAGGCTGGATGGCAACGTTTTCTGACCTTGTTACACTGCTGCTGACATTCTTTGTTTTACTCCTGTCTTTTGCTAAGACAGAATCCGCTAAATATGAGGCTGCCTTGGGCTCAATTCGAAATGCCTTTGGTGGAAATGTTCTAAAGCATGGTGAAGTAATTCAAAAAGGTAAGTCTCCAGATAATTCACCTACTATGCTTGAAAGTCAGGAGCCAATAAAGCCATTTCCAATCGATTTTCTAACGATGGAAGGAATTCTTGATAAGCACGAGATCAATAGAGAGTCGGATGAAGACTTAGGTCAGATGAGAAATGATCTACGAGAGTATAATCTAGCTGAAGAAGCAGATATTTATGAAGTACCGGAAGGTATTAAGGTGAGAGTAAAAGATAAGATCTACTTTAAAAGTGGAAGTATCGTACCGTCAAAAATATCTGTGGAAGTTTACGACAAGATGGTCAAGCTCCTAAGTAGTAAGGATTGGACCGTTTTTGTTCAAGGGCACGCTAGTCGCGGAGAAGAAGGCGGTGGAAAAGATGCATTCGAGCTAAGTGCAGCGAGAGCAACCTCTGTTTCAAGAAGTTTAATTAAGCGTGGAGTTCGTCCGGATAAAATCACGACGGTATTCTATGGAGACACTAGACCTGATAAAGTTACAGGTAATGTGGACGGAGACTTTGATAGTAAGCAAAGACGTGTAGATTTTATCATTAGAAAAACTGACCTTAGTGCTGAAGGGCATAAGGTTGAATCTCAGTAATCAATGAAAATTAAATTATCACTGCTAAATGATGTGGAAGACTTATATGAAGACTTCCTCCGTCATTTAGGTCTAAGTAAAAGCCAATATAAAAAAAGTGGAATGAAGAAAAATCTTTCGATGAGAGGAAGAAAAGAAATAGAACTTCCATGTGCTTTGTTAAGAAACGGAGAAGTTAATCCGGTATATACAGGACCAGAAATAAAGGTCATTAGTGAGAGTGTGGATTTTTTAGCACTATCCAAGCCGTTTGGAGTTCATGGTCATCCACAAGGCTTTGAGGAAACTGATACGGTCCTGAATTTCCTTAGAGAAATTGGAAAGACGAATGACTTTGGAGGGGCTGAAGGAGGGCTTCTCTATCGGTTAGATCAAGAAACCTCTGGGGTTCTAGTCCTTGCGAAAAGAGAAGTTACTTATAATGAACTTAGGGACAACTTTCATACATTAGCTAAGGAAAAAATTTATCTTGCAGTTGTAAAAGGTAAGTTTGATAGTTTAGGTGAGAAGACTCACTACTTAAAAAGTTCTGGAGATAGGGGATCGATTCAAAAAGAGGATGAGTCCGGGATTGAGTCAAAGCTTTCGATTGCAAAGTCCTGGTATGATGAAAAGTCAGATAACTCTCTTTTACAAATAGTTTTAGAAACTGGAGTGCGCCATCAAATTAGAGCGCAGCTTTCATTTATGGGCTTTCCTATCTTAGGAGATACTTTATACGGCGGCGAAAAAGAAGAGAGGCTATTTCTTCATGCTTTGAAATATGCTTTTGATTGGGAAGGCAAGAGAGTTGTTTTTTATGATGGTAGTCCGTTACTCTTTAATAAGTTCTTTGACCTTAACAGTTGCTTGTAAGTGCTTCATAAGCATTTCTTTATTCTTTATAGTGGCAAACTTAGCTGCAAACTTTCCTTCTGTTAGCGCCCCAACTTCAAGAGTTGGATGAACAAAGCGGATACTAACCCAGTCTGTTCTTTCAAGATTATCACTAGGGGAGTTTTGGGCCATATAGACAAAGCTATTAGCAAGCTCGCGGTAAACAATCTTTCGTGCAGTTTCTAGGTCTTTCTTCTCTTTTTCTTTTGGTGTGTAACCTATCGCTAGATTGAGATTGTTTCCATCACAACTAGTGGTCCACCCACCTGGGACATGCTTGTTTAGTTTAACCAGAACTGCCCTACAGGAAGTAGGGTTGAGGCGATCCTTATTCCAAAGACCTAGGTCCATATATGTGTTCATAATGAAGATACTCATCATGAGGATACCAATAATCAGAATAGGGTTTTTCAGTAATGATTTCAAAAACATACCTTAATTATAGGGGTGGGAGATGAAAAAATCATTAAAGTAAAAACTCCCAATACCCGACAAGTTTAGTGTGTTTATTTTGGTGCTAAATGCCTAATTTTACTGGCACCTAAAGGATTTTAATGGATTCGCCTATCTTTAATAATCATTTCTGGAGCATTCTCAAGAGAATTGATGAACTCAAGGAAATGGTAAGTTTAGAATGTTTTTTAAGTGAATTTGCTACTGAAGATTTTAATTGCGAGATGGTTTATGACGTTTTGCAGTTTCTAGCTAACTATAATTTCCAAGTTCAAATCGAGGAAATACAAGGAGAGAAGTTTCTTCTTCCTAATAAAAGGAATGAGAGAGTTCAATTTGATATGAGCTTTTCAGATTGGATATCCCTCCAGGCCCACTTTCCATTAATGAAAGAATTCGAAAGATTTGATTTTCATAAGTCCTTGCAAAAAAAGTTTGCAGAGGTTTCCGCTAAGTATCCAGGTTATGAAATAGATTCACCAGAGATTGATCCGGGTTTGGTTTTTAATTTCAAGGAAAATCTACCTGACGTACATCAAAAGTATGTTTCTTATATAGAAGAGTCTTTTAAAACAGCAGCACTTCTGCTGGTTCATATTGATAATAAAATTTTTGAAGTCTATCCACATAAGTTGATTATGCTTGAGGGGGAACTGACTTTGATAGGAGAGGAGACGATTGATCGTTGCCTAATCTCTTATACAATGGATGAAATAACTAAGATTAAATTAAATTCAATAAATGACTATGTTCCAAACTATTCACGAATGGAGGTCGACGAATTTGTCATGGCCATTCGAGCAGTTTCTGGAAGAGAAGAGAGACTTGTTTTAAAAATAGATCAAGACCAACCTGTAAATCTTAATCCTGCCTATCAGTTCATGGGGCATCCTTATATGACGGCCAACGCTGAAGGAGACTTCATCTGGGCCGCTTCTGTGGAAGTGTCTAGTGAGCTTTATGACTGGCTTATGAGTATGGGGTCAAAAGTTGAGATACTGGATCCTGTAGAAGTTAGGAACGAGTTTGAGAAATATCAAGAAATAAGACTTAAAGATTTAGCACAAAAGAAATTGAAAAAGGCTGGATAAGTCCGTACAAATAAGTGTGGATAAAAAAGTATCTAAGAACTTCTTTCTCATTTCATTTCTTCCGGCCATGGCCTATTGGTATTTGGAAGAAAACTATCCTATTCGAATTGCTGTTACCGGCGGCCTGATTTTAGCGACCTTAGAAATTTGTATAGAAAGATATTTTACGAAACATGTTCATGGAATCTCCAAATTCAATTTCATTTTAATTGCCATGCTTGGAGGACTTTCTCTTATTGGAGACGAAGGAATCTGGTTTAAACTTCAGCCTTTTTTCACTGGCGTGATTATGGGTGGCTTTCTCCTCTTCAAGCTTTGGCGTGGAACTGGAATGATGGAAGAAATGATGCTTTCTATGATGGATGAGGATAAAAGACCTCCTAGTTTTGTCATAAGAAGCCTTGAATTACACTCATCTCTTTTCTTCTTTTTGTACGGCATCTTTATGGGATTTGTAGCCTTGTACTGGACAACAGATCGCTGGATCTTCTTTAAAACGGCAGGCTTTTATATTTCCTTTGCGGTCTTCTTTGTTTTTGAGCTGGTCTATATGCGCTTGAAGATGAGAAAGATGATTGAGAATCAAAAGAAGGCCGAGCTTCTCAAGAAGTTCTAGTTTTAAAAATAATTCTTAAATTCAGGTACTTATGCCACCTTTTGACAGTTTTACCCTGTAAATGACAACGCAATGGGTAGAACCAAATCCTAGATTCTGATACAAACCTCTCGAACTAAAAGCGTCACTTTGGAGAGAGGCATGAAAAATATGATTAAAGTATCAGTACTAAGTTTTTTCCTTTTATTAAGCTCGAATGCTTTTGCTTTACAAGGGAAGGAAGCCGCATTTGTTGAAAAAATCGAAAACACTCTTGAGGAAACTCAACTTGAAGTACAAGAAGAATTAGCATCTTCAACTGATGAAGAGTTAATGGAAAAATATGGAGATGTATTATTGGAAGCGATTTTCGCTGATTCTCCAATCGTAGAGAAGACAGGAATTTCAATTGAAAACGATATTAGAACTAATGTAGAACTTCTTTTTTCTAATGAAGCAAAAAACTTTCTTGTTTCA
>JAIBDQ010000061.1 GCA_024686135.1 Halobacteriovorax sp.
CAGTTAGTGACTTTCCTTTAGGGTCAAAGATGACAAAGTCAGCTACATTTTTATCAACTAAGTCCACTGTGGGAATGCCGATCTTTCTCATTCCTTTTGACCATTCGATACTATCTAAAGAGATTGTATTTTTCTTAACACTATCAAAAAGAGCTTCGATAAGCTCGTCTCCAGCGGGAATCTTTTGGCCAGAAAAAAGGTAATGAATAAGATTCACTCCTAGTTTACCAAGTTCAGCATGTTGCTTTTCTAGGCTTGTTTTACCAAAATTTAAATGTATTTTAATTTCCTGAAAAGCTCCTCTAGGATTACCTAAGTCAGCAAACTTTATACCAAGCCAACCATGTCCCGATCCATCGACATTTGAAGTCACCGTATTTGCAATGGCAAAAACTTTGACTCCTCTTTTGTATTCACTCTTATGCTCAAGGACGGTTGCAAATTCCTTTTCAAGCATTTGATTAAGTCGTTGCTCACTTACATAGCGAACGCCGCCTCCATAGAGTCTGTCACTTTCTTCTTTTCCATAAGCAGAAATTGTTTTTACGACAGTTTCGCTGGCGCGTTTTGCCTCAAAGAATTTTGCTGATATTCCTTGACCTGCACCTATTTCAGCAAAGCTGCCTTTAACTGATCCCTCTAGATCATTAATGGCGCGTGCTTTTTGAACTGAATTTAGTGTCCTTGAATTTCTAAGAATAACTTCTAGGCTTTCGTTGCAAGAGATCTGGCTTGCGGGGATTCGCGTTCCTTTATGAGCGCAGGAAATTAAACTAAAAAATAGAACTAAGTATACGGTGACTCTCACGTTTAACTTTTCGGTAAAATGGATGATATTGTTTAGACTTGGAGTGAAACTGTCAGGAAAAGGTGAGGCGCCGACCCCCCGACGCCTCAACAAAGCAAAAATCCCCTAAATGCGAACCATTCGGTTCAATTATTTAAATATTCGCTTCAAGCCTAGTGGCAATCTCTCAGCCAGTAGGGTTGAAATAATTTGCTGTATTCCAAATTCTTTTATTCTTTTATTGGGAAGGTTTACTAAGATCTCTCTAGGCCTTTTAACCTTCGCAATCGTACTTTTACTCTTCCTATCTATTTCAGATAAATTAATCACCCCAAAACCCCCACGGTATTAGTAACTTCTATTTTTTGAATGTCCTAAGCCGAGAAGGAATGTACACCAATAATAGCGGTGTCACAACGCACTGTGTAAAAATGAAAGATAGGGTCTTCTAATGCCTGAGAACTAAGGCTTAGAGCTTCCTGGCCTTAATCTTCTCTCTGATATCAACAAGCATCTTACCAAGCTTATTGAGGCCAGAGCCATCTCCAGCGTCTCCCCAGTACTTATCTCTTTTCGTATGCTCAATAATAGGAGCACTTCCGGTGGATAAAAGGAGTTCTTTTAGATTCTTATGTTGGGTGTATTTGGCAACTAGGGCCTTATACATGATTTGATCTTTAACCTGTTTCCAATTCTTTCTTTTTGGATACTCTTTATTACGCCCTCTTTTCGCAGCTTCTTCTGGAGAGCCGGCTTGGCGAACATACTCCTGCAGTTTAACTTCATCATACTTGTGGGCCTGATAGTAATGCTCGCTTGTCCCCCAGAGTTTTCCATCAACCTTTATAGGGAAAAGAGCAAAGTTTGAAAATTCACCGTAAGGGTTTTTACGACTATAAAATTTTACTGGAATATTTTCTTTATTTAGAACTATTGGTGTCCAAGTCTTACCACCTGGTAGGTCACCTGTGCTGGCACAAGAACCAATGATTAAAGAAATAACACCTGCTATTAAAAATTCCATATCCACCTCAAAAATTGAGAGGGGAAAATATCAGAAAAATTAAGGAAAGAAAAATCAGATGCCGGCCAATTACAGCGCTCAAAAGGGGTCTATCGCGCATTGAGGATGCCATAAAAGGCCGGCGGTATGGAGGCTTTATAGCAGATTCGTCAAAGAGGAGCTTACTAGTGACGAACTTATGGAAGGGCTAAGTTTCTGAAATCCTTATCATTCACATATCAGCGACGATAAATTAAAGTCTGCCTCCTATAACCCGATGAATTTAGAACCATGTTAAAAATCTTAGATGTTATCTATTTAGGAATGAACCTCCCAAGCCTTAAGAAGGAAGTGGAGGATCAGGAAACTTACCAGAGCTTTACTAAGAAAGTAGTTCGCTCTGACGACGATTCTTGTGTTTGGATCTGTTTTCCTGGCTGGAATATGCCAGTTGATAGAGCTGAGTCCGTAGGATTTTTGCCTAATCAAGGAACAAAGATCATTTACCAGGGTCCCATGAGCGTTATTGGATTATCTCCGAAACAGACCGAAGATTCACTAGAACGTTTAAAGAACGATATTTTAATTACCTTAGATAGAGAGGGGCTTTTTAATAAACCGATTAAGATTTTTGGTTTTAGCGCTGGAACTCTTCCTGCCTTTTGGCTGGCCAATCATTTAAGTGCGGCAAAACTAATTGCCGTAAGCACTGGTTATAGGCTTGGTGAAGGAATCTTTAATTCACTTATTACGCTTGAAACTAAAAAAGCACTTTCGAAGGCCGGTTGGAATAAGAATGCCTATGACACCAGAGTAGCTCCTTTTAACCAAGAGAATAATATCGAGAATCTGCCTGTTGGAGAAGTGACGATCTTCGCTGGTAAGCATGATACTTATGTTCCTCACGAACATTCTGTTATTATGTTTGAAAAATTAAAAGCTGCAGGAAAGAACCCAAAATTTCAATCTTTTGATTTACTTGATCATGTTTCAATTGCTCTTTACCTTGGCTGGCTTAATAAAAATGGAAAAGATCCTTACGAGTTAGAAGAGTCTATTGAAGAGGATCTTGCGTCTTAGCCTTTAGTTGTCCACAGGCCGCTAAAATTTCATCACCCTTTGTCGTTCTAACCATTGTCATGAGTTTATAAGAAACGAGTATGGACTTGAATCTTACAACATCACTGGTTGATGGTTTTTTATAAGCAGAACCTGGGTATGGATTAAAGGGAATCAAATTAATCATGGCCTTTTTTCCAATGAGGATTTTTGCCAGTTTATGAGCATCCTCATCTCGGTCTGTAAGACCGCTAATCAAAAGATATTCGTAGGTAATGACTTGCCTATGATGAAGGGGAACAGCTTCAAGAACTTCCATGACCTCTGGAAGGGGGTAACCTCTATTTACAGGGATGAGTTGGTCTCTAATTTCTTTAACTGGAGAGTGTAGGCTTAGGGCTAAGTTTACTGGAGGCATTTCATGCCAACGCTTTAATCCTGGTAAATAGCCTACTGTTGATAATGTAATTTGCCTCGGGCTTAAGGCGTAGGACTTTTCATGGGTAAGAATCTCTAGAGCCCTTTTTACTTCATCAAAATTATGAAGGGGTTCACCCATACCCATCATTACAATATTAGGAAGAGGCTCGTTACTCTTTAGAGATCGAAGGTATTTTACGGCGTACATATACTGCCCAACAATTTCACCGGCCTTTAGGTTACGTTTTAAACCCATCGTTCCCGTGTAACAGAAGTCGCAGTTCATGGCACAGCCAACTTGAGAGGAAATGCATAGGGTATACTTTTTATAAAAGGGAATGAGAACCGATTCAACTTCCTCACCGTCTTCCATTTTCATAAGAAACTTTATGGTGCCATCTTTAGCGGTCTGAGTTGAGGAAGGGATAGGGAGTCTTTTTGAAAAACTTTCTTCAAGGTCTTTAAGCATTTTATTGGAAAACTGAGGGCGAATATTATCTTTTTCCCCATTAAATAAATATCGAAAGAGGACTTCCCCTTGATTTTTAGAATGCCCATTGGAAGATAACCAATGATTTAGGCTTTCTAAATTATTTCCATACAGACTTGGTTTCATAACTACTCTAAAAACTTTTCTTTTTCTTCTTTAGTAGGGATTCGACAGGTTTTGCTTTTTCCAAAGATAGAGTATCGACTCGCAGATATTCTTGTATAGAAAAAGTCCCTTAAAAACCTCGGAATTACAAAGAGGATACTTCCCATAAATGACCATGGAAAAACAAGCTCTTTTAGAATCAAAAGAACGGCAGTTGATTTTGTATAGGTTTTGTTGTCCTTTAAAAAAACAATTGTATCTAGTTGTTCTGTATGACTTTTCGCTAATTTAGAGGAGGCCGTCCTACCCTGTAGGGATGCAACTTTTAAGTTGTTTTTTTGATCCCATATAAAAATGAAGTCAATAAAACCGCTACATAGGCCGCAAACGCCATCAAAGAATACTATTGATTTTTCCATGCGGAATATTATTTATTATGAACTAATCGTTTTTTACCGTGACCTGGAAAAGAAGCATAAACAAACTCTGGCTTTACTTCAAAGACTAATCCCTTCCCAAATTTAGGATGATCTAGAATATCGTCCATCACATACTCATTTCTAATTGAATAAGGCTTAGCATCACCGCTTGCTCCTTCTAAATCAATTCCACCAGTCATAGGCTCGGCGACATAAAAAGATTTGAAGCCACCACGAGTTGTCGGTTTGAGGTCGATATCTAACCAAGTATCAAAATGAATTGTCTTATCTTTGATCTCTTTGATTTTACATTTACCAACGACCATAGGTGAGCCATAGCCTTCGGAAACTCTGTGGATGAAAACCCAATTGTTTTGGCCCATCTCAACGATACACTTATCTAGAATTTCTTGCTTTGGTGATAAAGTTACTAGAACTTCTCCACTCCAGTTTTTTGCGTGTTCTGGCCCAGCTGCTGGACCTCTAACCATAAGGTAAAGTGACATATTGTTCTCCTTCAGAATCCCAATATTTTAATGGAAATCATTGTATTAGTCACTTACTGACGGGCGTCAGATGGTAAAGGCTTACCAAACGCTGATTCAGCGTTTTCTATGATGATTTGCTCAAGCTTTTCCAAGGGGAAATTAAGTAAGTTCGATGCCTTTTCATAAATATCTTCAATTCTATAGTCCTCCATGTCATCAGTCTCAAAGAGAAGGCGGTGATTAGGTATTTGTGTAAATGATCTGAATCCACCACTTTTTTCATTATATAGTTTTGCTCCGTAACTAAAAAAGACATTGTATCTAAGAAGCTGCTTCGTCATATCTGGGTTTCCATTGTAGTCATGAAAGATGAGACTTCCGCGGTAGTTAAGTTTTTTTATTACACTTAAGACATCTGGAAAGGCCCTAACACAATGAAGAACTAAGGAATTGACTTCACCTTCTTTTGCCAACTGAATTTGTTTTTCAAAAACTTCAAGCTGGCTTTCAAAAGAATCTTTTATACTTCGGTCTAAACCCATCTCTCCCATAGACATAAAGAAAGGATGAGTTAAGTTTTCCTTGATTAGCTCATAAGCTTCATCTAGAACGATTTCTTCCAAATACCAAGGATGGATGCCAAGACAAAAAGGACCTTTAGGATTTAGGCCAGAATCAAGGGCCTTCCTTATGTCAATGCTGACAACTTGGTTCAGTCTGATTGAGTCGCGAATATGATGGGTATGAGAATCAAAATACTGCATTAGCGAGTGATACTTTTTATGGCCTGGTGGGCGGCCGCAAACCCAAAGGAGCCAGTGAGAAATGAAGCTGACCCAAGGCCACCATCACAATCTAACTTTAGTCGATCTTGGCGGTTAGTTGTTTGGCAGATCTCCCCATTCTTTCCAGGGTAGGAAACTTCCTCAAGTGAGTAAACACAATCCACCCCAAAAGGAACTGTTTTATCCCTTGTGAAGTTGTACTCTCTTTTTAAATTCTTTCTTATAAGAAAGACGAAAGGGTCTTTTTCAGTAAAATTTAAGTCCCCAGATCTTATTAGGGTGGGATCTGTTTTTCCCCCAGCTCCGCCAACTGTGCAAATCTTGATACCTCTTTTTACGCATTCATCTATAAGGAAGAGTTTATTCCACATGCTATCAAAAGCATCGACGATATAGTCAAAGTCATTATCAAGAATTTCTTCAGCGTTCTCTTTAGTAAAAAACTTATCTATTAAATTTACTTCACATGCAGGGTTTATTTTTAGAACTCGTTCCTTCATAACAGCAATTTTGCTTTTACCGATAGTCCCATCAAGAGCGTGGAGCTGCCTGTTCACATTTGATAAGCAAACTTCATCAAGGTCCACCATAGTGATTCGTCCGACTCCACTTCTTGCTAGGGCCTCGACAGTCCATGAACCAACCCCGCCAATTCCCATGACACAAACATGGGCCTGCTTTATTTTCTTAGCAGCATCTTTTCCTAATAAGGAGCCGATTCCATTAAATCTAAAATCTGAATTTTCTGACATGATCTTCTTTTAGCGCGCTCCAAAAATTTCGTCAATATAACGCTTTGCGTGATAACCTTTTGACCCGCTTTTCCTGGGGTAAAAAAGAACCGGAGCATGTGGCACCTCTTATGACGCATCTCATACTTACCGAAAATTATGAAAATCAACTTGGCACAGGCATTGCTTTAAGTAGCCTAACCAATAAATGTACACGACGTGCAAAGAGAGAGGAGAGAAAATGAACTTTAAGAGTCTTACAAAAATACAATTAGGTGTAGCACTATTAGCTAGTGTTTTATTTTTAGGTGATGCTTTGGCCCAGACGCCACAGGCGCGGAGGTTGGCCCGGCAAATTTCGGTAGAGTCTACTGAAGCTTATAGAATCGCAGACAGAAGATCTGGTTTTGGTCATAGAGAACAAATGGCCTTAAGCGACCTTCGCGATCTACAAAACTCAGCTCGTAACTTAGAAATGGATATTAGTTTTCCAAGAAGAGCGCAGCAATCACTTTCACAAGTTGAAACATCATTAAATAGAGCTGAAAGATCAGCTTACGATTTAAGTGCTTACAGTAGAGTAAGCATGAAGCTTTCAACAATTTCAACTAATGTTCGTCAATTAAGAAGAGAGATTCGTGGTGGTGGACAAGGTCCAGGGCAATTACGTGGTATCAAGAGAATGGCCCGTAAATATGAAGCGGATATCAGAACTGTTCTTCAGTCAATCAGAAGCCAGATTCGTCCTCGTGGACAACGTGGACCTAGAGTACAGCAAAAGATGAGAGCTCTTCGTCAGTTAAGACAAGAGGCCACTCAATTCTTAACTATAACTCAAAATGCACAAAGACCTAGAAGAGTTAAGAGAGCTTTTGAAAACTTAGCTGCTACTCATAGAATGACTCGTATGGAAGTTCAGCCACTTCTAAGAAGAACTGGAACTGGAATGTACATGAGACAAGCTTCTCAAACCCTTAGAGAAATGGGTCAACGTTTACAGAGAGTAGGCGGTGGACACGGTCCTATCGGTGGAGGATTTGGAGACGACTTCGGCTCTTTTCCAAGATTCTAATAAAACGACAATTGCGCCAGAAACTTCTCCCAGATGGAGTTTCTCAAAAAAACGGGCCTCGCTAACGCGGGGCTCTGTTTTTTCCCTTCAGAAACTCATCAAAAATTAACCATTTAACGCGTCTCATATGCGATTTTTTCCTGACGGTTTTGGTTTTGTAATGTTAGGATTTCCGAAAATTAATTAAGGGACACTTAAAGATGAAATCACTATTCGCAATTTTTGCCATTTGTTTTTCAATAAGCGCTTCAGCCGAAGGCCTTGAATCAATTAACCAAGAATTTTTATTAGATGATCCTGCTGGGTTAGAGTTTGGCTTTCCCCACGAAATGTATTTAGAAAGGATTAAGGTTCAACCTGAACTTTTTGGCGACACCACAGTAAGAATGATTGGTATGGCCAATGATCAATCTTTTGATCTAGTGAGAAGAGTTAAAAATAGAGGCCAAGAGGATAATCAATTTAAAGTTGAAGCTATTGTTTGGAGTGATAACGTAGGTGGATCAGCTTGTGATGAAGAGATCATCAAGAAGATTAAACTTAGCTTTAAAGTAGATAAGAAAACACATAAAACAAGTGAGCACCGTTTTACGGCCACTCGTCTCTACACTTATGATAATTGTCATAGTCCTTTTAGCATTAGAGAATTTTATTATTCTCTAATGAAGTAATAATGAATCAAAAGAAAAAAATCTTTATAGGTGTTTGGGTCCTGGTAACAGCGGCCCTTTTTTATTTTTTCGGACCAACTTCAAAACCTCCAGTCCCTGGCGAAGTTGAGCTAGAAGTTGAAGTTGTGACACCTATGCCAGAGCAGGAAAGTGTGAACCCAATCGATGAATTACCAGCGCAGTTAAAGAGCCGCATAGACAATGTTCTGTCCCGAATTGAGGATATGTGGGACCCAACGGGAAGAAAGGTCAAAGACGTTGGAGAGCGTATGGATGCCCTTGAAAAGGCCCTTGAGGATAATAACTCGGAGCTAGCTGAAAAGATTCTCACTGAAATTGAAGTTATCGTTTCTGAGAAATAGAGATTTCAATAGGTTCCATTTTTTCAATTGTGAACAACTCATATAAATCCTCGTATTTCTATACATAACCCCTTTATTTAGGTATGATGCGTCCTCATTTAACGAAGGATTTGAATTGAGCCGTGTACAAGGTTTGCGTACCAAAACGCAGAAGAAAAAGTATCTTAAAGAACTTATTGATGCTGAAGCCATTCGTCCTGAAGCTTATAATATTAAAAACTCTTATGAAGTCGGTGATTTTATCAATCACCCGAAGTACGGTGATGGTTTTGTTGAAGAGATCATGACTGAAACAAAGATGAGAATCTTCTTTATCGACTCAGAGAGAGTTTTTATCCATAGCAAAGCCTAATTATAAGTCTTCGGACTTAATTCACTAGAGCCTTAAAGATAAGGCCCTAGTTGAATTTAAAGAAATTAAAAAAGCATTACATAATCATGGGCTCTTCCGACTGAAGAACTGACTTGATAAATTCCGCTTCCAATTCCCTAAGCTTCTCTACTTCCAATTTTTGGCGTTCCTCTTGATTGGTGAGGACATTTAGGAGCCATTCCAGGGCCATAGGTTCATCCTTGTTTTAGTGGCGACTAAGATTAGTCTTACTAATATTTTAGATTAGTCGTGCGTAGTGTAAAGAGGCGAGGTATCGTCAGCTTTACATTCCTGATATATATTCCTCCTTATGGCCGAACTAAAGCAAAACCGACTAAAAACGGGGTATTACCTAAGCAACTTTCTATCGCTTATTGACTTCGTGCATAAGCAATATGATGACATCTTAAAAAAAGAAGAAAGGCTTTTTATTAAGAAATTTAAGAAACTCCCAAAACCTGCGGCCATGCTTTATGTTCGCTTGATTTCAAGATCAGCTGTGCTTTTTAGATTGGATAAACTTAATTATCCCGAAATTAAAGATCCTTTGAAGGCCGCAAAAACCTTGGCCCGAGAAGGATTTCTTGTCATCGATGGGGACTTCGAACTTGAAGATCATTTAAGACTTTTTACTAAGCCAGATCTTATCGACTTTTTAAAATCTCTTGAAGCTGAAGCGAAAACCTCGTGGCCCCGAGCAAGGGCAGTTGAAGAAGTTGAATCCTACTACGAGTCGGAATTCTTCGATTGGGTAAATAATGATCACACCACCTTACTTCCACTAGGAGAAGAGATTGTCCTTCTCTTTAGATTACTGTTCTTTGGAAATCTGGAGCAAAATCTTAGTGATTTTATTTTGGAAGATATTGGCGTTCTTCGTTATGAAAAATATCGAACAACTAAAAAAGATAGGTTCTTTGAAAATAGAAAAGTGATTGATGAAACTTATAAGCTTATTGAACTACAGGGAGAGTTATACTTTGCTAGGGAAGCAGGTGACGAATTTGAAGTTGAAACTTTAATGAAGAAGGTTTTAAAAGTTAAATCTAAACATCTAAAGAGAAAGAAAGAAAAACTCTGCCGTATGGCCGGACAATTCTTTGAAAAACAAAAAGATTTTGAAAGGGCACTTTTTTATTATAAAAAGTCCAGTTTACCCCCAGCACGGGAAAGAGCGGTACGTGTTTTAGATAAATTAGGAGAAGAGAAAAAGGCCTTAAGCTTTTGTGAGAAAATAGGAAGAGATCCCATCGATGATAGTGAGAAAGACTTCTACCTCATGTATAAAGAAAAATTAAAAAGAAAGCTTGGGCGTGATTATAAGAAACAAGAAAGAGAAGTTTTTTATACGGAGGAATTAAAAGTTCCCAATCCTAAAGGAACTAAGATTGAGCCTTGGACCCTTGCTCAAATTGAAAAGTCGGGGTTAAAAGGTTTTTACGTCGAAAATTATTTGTGGACTTCACTATATGGATTAATTTTTTGGGATATTATATTCAAATCAAAGCCAGGGGCTTTCTATAACCCCTTCCAAAGAGGTCCAAATGATCTATATTCAGAGGATTTCTACCTGTCTAGGAAAAGTGAAATTGACAAGAGAATCAAATGGATTGGTAATAAGGATTGGGCCGTAAAAGTCCTTGATACCTATGATGAGAAGAAACTCACTGCGAATTATTTGGTTAGATGGAAGCAGGTAAAAAAATCAGATGTTAAAAAGGTATTGAGTAAAGTTCCTAGCGAGCATATTAAAGCTGTTATGGAACGAATGAGCAAAAGTCTTCGCCATCATAGCGCTGGCTTTCCAGACCTTTTTACCTATCATCCCCGTAAAAAGGAATATTGCTTAGTAGAAGTTAAGGGACCAGGGGATCAATTGCAGCAAAGCCAAAAAAGATGGCTTAGATATTTTAAAGAAAGAGAAATTCCATGCAAAGTTTTAAAAGTTGTTTATTAATCTTAGCGATCCTACCAAGTTTGGCAGCAGCCAAAAACTTTAGCATGTCCCTAGGTGGGTTTATCAATAGTAGTTCCGTTTTACGAGGGGCACAGACCTGGTCTAAACCCTCATTGATGGCCGGACCAAGTTTTACTTTTTTTAATAAAGTCGCTGTTCGTGGTCCATCAGTACAGTATTCACTTTTTAATCGGGAAAGCCCTTTTGAACTTGGGTTTGGTGTTTCTTTAATAGATGATGATGAACCTCTCCTGACCTTAGGTGGGCAAGATGAAGATTATAGAAATCAAAGGGACTCCACCTGGGAGTTACAACTAAGTTTTAAGTATAAGTTTGGTTTCTTTAATAAATTCTTTGTTGGGGGCATGATTGGAAAAGATATCGATGAAACCAAAGGACTATATTCTGAAGTCCAACTAGGGGCACCGGGCCTTATCAAATACACTAGTTTTGAATATAAAATAAGTTTCGCTGAATCAGCTGTAAACCGCTATTATTATGGACCAGAAGGGGTTTCAGGCCGTGGGTGGCAGGAAATCTCGTTTAAGTACGTAATGCCCTTTGTGCCATGGGAAGGAATTGTGATAAATAAGCTAGCGTACTCCAAAGTTCTACAAGAACAAAATAAGAGTGCCGACTATATTCGCCAAAGAGATACGAATTTAGTTCTTAGTAGCATGATTATTTGGAATCTTTTTTAAATGGGACAAAAAAAACCTAAAGGCCTTGAAGCTTTTGAAAGTTTTTATAAAGAAATATATGGAGATCGCTGGGAAGCTCTAAGGGGAGCGCTTTGTGCTAAGAAAAAGATCTCGGCTCTTTTAAATCCATACTCAAAAGAAAAGACGAGTGGAGATATTCTTTGGGATGGTGTACTTGAAGCAGTAAGTTTTGAAAGACCTAGCGGGACACCTTCAAACTATTATCTTTTAGATGCTGCCTCAATTCTTTGCGCTAGGGCGCTTAAGGCCGGACCTGAACATAAGGTTTTAGATATGTGCGCGGCTCCAGGTGGAAAAAGCTTGGCCATTCAGTTCAACAGAATTGAGGGAGAGCTCGTTTCAAATGAACTCAGTAGGGATAGAAGAACCAGACTCCGAAGAGTTCTAGATGAATATATTCCAAAAGAGCTTCAAGAAAATATACGAGTGACCGGTTTTGATGCGACAACTTGGTGCCTTCACGAAAAAGAGGCCTTCGATAGAATTCTCTTGGACGCTCCTTGTTCTAGTGAAAGACATTTACTTGAAACTCCCGAAAAACTTGTGGACTGGAAAGGAGGAAGAAGTAAACGTCTTTCAAAACTTCAATACTCTTTACTCGCTTCTGCTTCCCAAGTGCTAAGACCAGGTGGCCGACTTGTTTATAGCACTTGTTCAATTTCACCTCTTGAAAATGATAAAGTCGTCGAAAGACTTTTTAAGAAAAAACCTGAAGGCCTAAAGCTTGTAAAAGAGAAATTATTACTTGGTGAAGAGACCGAGTACGGCACTCTTATTCTTCCTGACCAAAGTGGTTGGGGTCCTCTTTATATTTCAATTATTGAAAAACATTAAAAAGTTAGTTTTAAAGTCTTTAAGATCTGATTTTCACCAGTATTTATATGATAGGATAAGTGCTCAATATTAAATATAAATTTGCCGATAGTAGTATTACGTTAAGAAAAAAATAAAATTAGTATAATCCCGGAGGATATGATGTCGGATAAAAAAGACTTACACATTTTGGTAGTCGACGATATGCGGACTATGCGAAAAATAGTTCGCTCTTGCTTAACCCCACACGGTTATAAAACAGTAACAGAAGCTGAAGATGGAGATGTCGCTTGGAGCATTTTAGAACGAGGAGGTGGAGACAATGGAAAAGTTGACCTCATTGTAAGTGATTGGAACATGCCTAATATGCAGGGTATAGAGCTGTTAAAAAAATGCCGTGGCGATGAAAGATTTCGGGATATAGCCTTTATGATGGTGACAGCGGAGCAAGAAGGTGGGCAAGTTAAGGAAGCTATTGAGGGAGGTGTGGACGCGTATGTGGTGAAACCCTTTAATCAAGATTCATTTGGGGAAAGACTTAATCTTGTCTTAAAGAAAAGGTTTTCTTAATGAGTGACGAGATCACATTTGATAATAAGGGGTCCCACGGACTTTTTATTTTTTCTGAGAATATAGGTCTAGAAGAAGAAGAGCTTCTTACAGCTGTTCTAGAGGCTGGGAAAATCTCTGGTTGTGATAAATTTATTTTTGATTTAAGAAATACAATAAATATTGATACCAAGTTTTATAGAACCTTTACAACTTTTTCAAATTCTATAGATGCGACTATTGCTACAATTAATCTTGGAAAAACTTTAAAAAAAGAATTAATTGATGCGGGATTAGAGAATGTATTTAATCCTGTAGGGACTTATTCAAATGCAATTGCAACATTGGGGCTAGTTAGTTCCAAAAGTCAGAGTCAGGCTTTGGACGTTGAGTTTCTAAATCCATTTATTAAAGCGACGATTGATACTTTTGGAGTGCAGGCCAATACTGAAATAGTTCTTGGTAAACCATTTGTTAAAGAGTCAAAAATCAATCTACCTATGGATATAGCAGGTATAATTGGTATTACTTCAATTAAATTTTCAGGAAATCTTGCCCTATGCTTTTCATCAGATATTTTTCTTAAGATTTACTCCAATATGCTTGGAGGAGAGAAATTTGAAAAAATTGATGATGAAATTGAAGATGCTGCCGGAGAATTTACCAATATAATTTTAGGTCAAGCGAAAGCTTCCTTAAATGACAAGAAAGGCTACCAAATAGACAAAGCGATTCCTTCCGTTATACGAGGTAAAGGCATAACCCTTAATCACTTATCAGCTACTGCTTCGATTGTCGTGCCATTTATTGTCGAAGAGGACGAGTTTTACTTGGATATCTGTTTTGATGAAAATAGCAATTAAGTTGGATGCAAGGATATCTCAAATAGAATCTTTAGCTTTAGTTTAACATCAATGATAAGCTGACTTTGTGAGCAATAAGAAAATAAGTAAAAAAATGAAAGTAAAAGAAGGTGACCCTCTAGTCGCCTGTGACTTTGTTTCGTCTCGAGTTGATCTATCTAAAGAAAAGATTAAGAAGGCCATGATGAATGGCTCCTGTTGGTTAAAAAAACAAAATAAGAAGGGAACCAATCGGATTAGAAAGGCTAAAACCCCTATTAGAGTCGGTGATACCGTTGAGTTTTATCTAGATCCTGCTATCGAGTTCCCTAGCTCTGAGGGTTTTGATGTTGTTCATGAGACTAAGCATTTCGGAATCTGGAATAAAGTTCCAGGAATGCTTTCCCAAGGAACGAGATACGGAGACGCTGGCTCTGTTTTAAAGGAAGTATCAGCAAAGAGAAAACAAGCTTTTCTTATCCATCGGCTCGATCGCGAGGTGGGTGGTCTTATTGTTGTGGGATATTCTCATAAAGCGGCCACAAAACTTTCTGAAATTTTTAGAACGGATGCTGTCGTTAAAAAATATCGTTGCTGGGTGCTTGGGATTCCTGAGGAAATTGAAGGAATCATAGAGGAGCCACTTGATGGGAAAGAGTCTAAAACTTCATATAAAGTTATTGATAAGTTTGAAGGCAAGGCCTTTCTAGAGGTTCGAATTTATACAGGAAGAACCCATCAAATTAGAAGGCATTTAGATCATATAGGTCATCCGGTCATTGGAGATCCACGCTACGGCAGAGGGAATAAAGATGACCGAGGACTTCAGCTGGTAAGCTATTTTCTCGAATTTGAAGATCCATTCCATAAAAGGCCTGTCCAAGTTTTCTTAGACGAGGAAGTCCTGTCTAATTATCTAAGTATTTAATATTACTCAAATTGTCTAAGTTGCCTAAGTTTTGTCTATTCTGGCTTAGACATGTCTATGCTAAGCTGTACACGAGTAGGAGGAACTAATGAAAATACTCGTAACAGGTGCTACAGGCTTTGTTGGAAATTACGTGCTTAAAGAATTGGCTTATAAGGGTCATGACATTGTCGTAACAACTAGAAATCCAGCTAAAGCGAAAAAGAATATAGATATACCTCATGATGTTTTTAAATGGGACCCCATGAATGAAGCATTACCGATGGAGGCCCTAGAAGGGGTGGATTCAGTTATTCACCTTCTAGGTGAGAATATTGCTGGAGGGAGATGGACAAAAAGTCTGAAAGATAAAATTTACAACTCCAGAGTGATTGGTACTAAAAACCTCGTGAAAACTTTAAACAAATCTGGCACTTCAAGTTTAGTTTCAGCTTCAGCAGTTGGATTTTATGAAAGAAATAAGGGTGACAAGGAATTGACCGAAGATTCTGCTAAAGGCGAAGGCTGGTTAGCAAAAGTTTGTCATGATTGGGAACAAGAGTCCTTGAAGACCCAAGATAAAAGAACCTGTATTTTTAGAATAGGGGTTGTTCTTGGACCTGATGGCGGTGCTATTGAGAAAATGCTCTTTCCTTTTAAAATGGGGGCTGGAGGAAATCTCGGTAATGGAAAACAATGGATGAGCTGGGTACATGTAAAGGACCTTGCCAAGATGCTAGTTCTAGCAGCTGAGGACTCTCGTTTTGAAGGAATCTATAATGCGACGGCACCTCATAGTGTTACAAACGCAACATTCACCAAAACTTTAGGTCGAGTACTGAGCAGACCTACTTTGTTTCCAGTGCCTTCTTTTGTTTTGAAGACCTTGTTCGGAGATATGTCGACCATTTTGCTAGACTCACAAAAAGTTGTACCAAAAAGATTAGAAGAAAATGGTTTTACCTTTGAATTTAGTACAC
Organism: Halobacteriovorax sp.; assembly: GCA_024686135.1. Classification (GTDB taxonomy): domain Bacteria; phylum Bdellovibrionota; class Bacteriovoracia; order Bacteriovoracales; family Bacteriovoracaceae. The sequence continues at coordinate 15,536 of JAIBDQ010000061.1, forward strand.
TTCCAGAAGCACTTGAGGATGTCTGTCATAAAAAAAAACTTCCACCAGGTGATAAGAAAGTCGTGCATCAAAA
>JAIBDQ010000069.1 GCA_024686135.1 Halobacteriovorax sp.
TGAGTTAAGGTTGAACCGCCTTGCTCGAGCCTCATAACTCGAATATCATGAATAAAGGCTCTCAGAAGTGATTTAAAATCAATCCCTTTATGCAGTAAAAACCTTTCATCCTCTATTCCGATAAGCCCTTTCCAAAAAATGGCTGGAATATTTTCAAACTTTATTCTTTTTTGAAAACAATAAACTAATGTACATTCATTCCTAAGGGGTAGACTCAATTCAATTTTTTTATTTATAATTATCTTATTGTTTCCTATCTCTGAGAAGTTTTGCGACTCCCTAGACTTCCACTGATCAAAGCTATTTTCGCTCTCAGAGAAAAGGTGATAATTCTCAAGCATCTTTAAATCTGTTCCAGCACCTCTTTCTAGAAATATCTTTGTATCGTTTCCTGGTTTAGAACTACTTGAGGATACGACCTCATCGAATATATTAAGTGGTGCATTAACAATAGTTTGAATGACAAAAATAGCACTTAAGAGCAATCCAATTGCACTGATTGCGAGTATGACTTTTAGAAATTTTTTAATGCTCGTGGCCATTACTTTAAACTCAATAACAATCGGGGGTTACTTTGACTTAGGAGTCACCAAATTCTATATTAACAGGATTAAAGGACGAGTAAAATCCTGGAGTTTTGTGTGACGCAAAAAATCGTACTACTATTTCTATTATTACCAATAACCTCTTTCGCTGTTCCAATTGATTGGCATGGTGTTTTTGGAGTAGATACTACTCTAATAGATAACTACAGAAGGGTTCAAAGCAAGGTCGACAATACTGCAACTGCGGATGTTGGCTCTCAGGAAGTCGCCCTTGGCAATGGCGCTCACGCCAATGCATCATTTCAAAGCTACCTTTTTAGATTAAACCCTACGATGATCATTAATGACGCTGCGACCTTTAAAGGGGAAATCACTTCTGGCTACGGCCGAGGTGGAAGACTAGGCGACAACTCTACTCAGACTGAAAATTCAACTGATGGCATGGGAACAGCTCTTTACATGCATAATGCTCCAGCGGGAGATGATTTAGTTTTAAATAAGATGTATGTGGAACTTTATTCTGATACTGCGACCTATGTAATTGGTCGCCATACTGCCCACTGGGGATTAGGTGCTTTAGTTAATTCTGGCGATGATACTTGGGACAGACATACTTTTATTCGTGACGGTATTACCCTTAAGTTCAAAATTGGAAACTTTAAAATTGAACCGTACTGGTCAAAAGTATCCAGTTCGGGAAGTTTAACTAGAGCATCAAAAATCAAAGAGTACGGGTTCTCACTCCTATATGACAACAGCGATAGTGACCTCGCCCTCGGGTTACTTTTTGGAAAAAAAGCAAATTCAAAATTTAACACTACAATAACCAGAGATGGAACTAATGCTATTGGAGAGACAGACGTAAAAGTTACTGACCTTTACTTTAGAAAAGGTTTCGGTGATCTATCCTTGGCCCTAGAGGTTCCAATTCTAAGTGGAGAACTTGGAAACGCATTTAACTCCACACAAGAAGCAAAATACAAAGCTAAGGCCATTATTTTCAAAGGGTCTTTTCAGGCCAATGAAAGCTGGGCCTTTGGTATAGACGCAGGAACGGTTAGTGGAGAAAGTGGAGACACTTCTAGCTACGATGCCATGTACCTCAATCCAAATTACCAAATCGCAAAACTCCTATTCCGCTATAACAGAAGAGCAATAGGCTCAGCCAATAGAAATGTTTATGACAGCTATATCACTAATGCGATGTTCGCTAAACTTGGGCTTGATTACAGCAGTGAAAGCTGGTTATTCAAGTCTGCCTTCATTTGGGCCGTTGCCGAAGAAACGGCGACAGCTGGTGGAACTGCTTTTAACCATACTTCAAATAAAGCTTTTTCAGCTGTAACCAATCAGGATGACCAACTTGGTTATGAGCTTGATTTTAGCTTAGATTATAAATGGAATAATGAAATTACCGTTGGATCTTCAGCTGCTTATTTATTTACTGGTGAATATTGGGCCTACACGAATAGTACGACCCAAGTTAATAAAGCTGAAAATTCATTTCTACTTCAGCTTAGAACATCAATAGACTTCTAAGTTTATCTATAACCACCACCAAAATAATTTGGCTGCGGCATGAACCCTTGAGGCATGCCGTACTGTTGACCGTAAGGGTTTTGTCCACCCATTGGACCCATTGATGGCCTACCTAGACTTGTCCCACCGTAGGCAGCTGGCGTTCTACCCTGCTGACCATAACTTGGCATTGTAGGCATTCCAAATGAGAAATCATCTGCCATACCTAGGTCTCCGCCTGGATTATAAGAATAAAATCCAAATGGATCTTGATCATCGTAATTATCAGCTGCTTGTCTCTGTATCGCTGTTGAATACCAAGCATTAAGTTGGTCATATTGACCTTTTCTACTTTGAATATAGCCTAATTGATTTTCTCTAATCTTTGTATACTTGCTAAGTCTTGATGCTCTACCCTGTTGATACTTCTGGCATCTTCTTTGATGATACGCCTGATTAAACATTACAAAGTTAGGCTGACAATATTTTTTGTACATCTTTGCTTCATTTTGCTTAAACTTTTGTTCATCACTCTTATATCTTTTTAAAGCATAAGAATATTGTTGCTGAGTTCTTTTAAGTGGCTCACTATAACCGCGTTTTGCTAGATATGCGTCTTCCCAATCAACAGTTCTTTTTTCAAACTTCTTTAGATTACCTTTAACTCTATCTGCAGCACTTGAAAGGCTTAACATAGGTCTTCTTTCGGGATCACCAGTACGCCTGTCTTTATGAACTTTATTATACATATCCGACTTCAGTCTAAAGCCTTCAATATCATAGGCTTGATCTACTAAGGCATATTCCTTAAGACCTTCAAAGATTACTTTCATTTCCTTTCTATTTTTCTTATCAAATCGGCCGATAACTTCATTTAACCTTTTAATTTCTTCATCGATAATTTCTCTTTCGGCAGCAGTGGTATCTCCCTTCTTACGTTGCTCTAATAAGGCTTCAACCATTTTTATAGAAGGATGAATTGAGATCTCATCTAACTCCTCTAGAAGTTTCACATACTTTTTTCCACTTTCTTTTACTAGGTCTTCATCTTCTTCTTTAAATCCTTCTTTCTTAAATTCTGCGAACTCATTTGCAATAGCTTCCATCTCTTCAAATATTTCTTTTTCTCTACTTTCTCTAGCAGTTTCTAAAGCGCTATTTAAAACCTTTTGAAGCATTCCCGCATTCTTTAATAATTGATTCGCATTACCAGCAGATCGAAGTCTCTCAAGCTCACTTAAGATTGCTCTATGGTCCTGACTTGTACATGCCGTATAAGCTCTTTCTGCAGCCTCTGTTTCAGGTGACTTATAAAGAACATAGCCATCTTTAACAAACTCTTCACTTTTATAACAGCTTACAATATCTTCTGGTTCTCCAAAAACTGGCGCATGGTCTCCATTCGCAGCTGTCTTAAAAGGACTATCAAAATAAACATTAACATTTTTTCCAGGGTCGATATCTAAATCAAAGAGCATATGCTGAACGTCGCTAATTCCACTTCTCTCCGAATGGAATCTTCCATTATCAAGAACAGGTTTATCACCAGTAACAGAACTTTCCTTTTGCTTTAAACAAGAAAGATAATCCTCATACTTATAAAGAGGTTCCTTTCCTGTGGGATCAATCATCTTCATTCTAATATGTAGAGACTGTCCCTTTGCCTTTATTGGAACAAGCTTAAACTTCACACAAGCATTGTAATATGGAGGCATCGTAACTTTGACTTGTAACTTTGCATTGTCTCTAGCATCAGACTCATCCTTTGTGACTAAATCAACTTTAAAATCGTTGGGATTAGTCATTAGCTTTCGAACTAATTTATAAGGAGCATAGTTTTTTGTCTTACTACAATTCTTTTCGGTTCCAGTGTACTCAACTTCCCTTTCGCCTTCTGGGTTAGTAGTCACAACAGTAGTCCCACCATCTGATGATGAATGAGAAGTTCCACTAGAGTTTACTACGTCAAATTCTGCAAAAGCAGGTGACACAGACAAAGAGAAAATTAGGCAGAAACACTTAAAAGCTTGTACCTTCTTCATAATGAAATCCTTATTATTTTATAGGCTCAATTAGGCCCTTTACTCCTCTCTTATCGGAGTATTAAGGACAAACTTAAGTTTCAAAGTTGATTTTATTAGATTGTAATTTCAGGCACTTATTAGGTAATAAAGGTCGGGTCTACGTCTATTTTGATTGAATATCCACTTTTTAGCTTAATCTTTTCCCTCCATGTACTGAGAAGGTTATGAAGCTGGTTAATATTTGAAGACTTCAAAAGAGTCACCCATGTAAATTTATTCGCTCGCTTTTCAATCACGGTTGGCCTTGGGCCCAGGACTCCAACATCATTAAAATGATTTTCTGATAAATATGTTAACTCACCCGTCAGCTTGCTTGCCAAACTCACTAAAGTATCTCGATCTTTTCCATTTATATAGATTGCTACTAATTTAAAAAATGGAGGACATGAACAAACTTCCCTTATATCTATTTCTTGCTTATAAAAACCATCGAAACTATGAGATTTTACGTAACCGAAAATATCATTATCAGGGTTATGAGTGTGAACCATAACACTACTTGATTTTCCAAACCTTCCAGATCTACCAGATATTTGTGTTAGAAGCTGATAAGTTCTCTCGTTAGCCCTATAGTCTGGGTAGTTCATTTGTGAATCAATTCCTAGAACGACAACAAGATTCACATTCTTAAAGTTGTGGCCCTTAGAAACCATCTGAGTACCGACAAGTATATCTATTTTTTTAGTATGGAAATTATTTAGGACCTCTTCTAACTTCTTAGTCGTTTTTATTTCATCACGATCAAACCTCCCTATGTTTTTATCTGTAAAGTACTCGTCTAATACTTCGCTAACTTTCTCAGTTCCGAAACCTTTATTTAATAAATTCATATTTTGGCACATAGGACACATCGATGGCATCTCTTCTTTATACGTACAAGAATGACAAGACAGCTCCCTTCGTCCTTTAAACATCGTTAAACTTACAGAACAGTTTGGACAATCAAAAGTATGGCCACAAGACCGGCACTGTACATAACTGGCAAAGCCTAACTTATTTATAAAAAAAAGAACTTGTTCTCCTGCCTCTAACCTAGTTTTAACTTTTTCAAGGGTAGAGACTGGTATAGGCCAAGTCTCAAAGTCTAAACCATAGTCCGCCTCTCTCAAGTCCACCATATCTATTTCAGGTAATGATCCTGTCGAGTACCTTTTAGTAACTGACAGATAATCATTCGACTTCTTGAAGTTATGAAAAGAATCCATTGAAGGAGTTGCGCTCCCCAAGATAATCGGAATATTTTTAAGCTGAGCTTTTTTTAAGGCTGAATCTCTAGCACTATACGGGCAGCGATCATCTTGTTTGAAAGAATTATCGTGTTCTTCGTCTACTACAATACAACCCAAATTCTTAATCGGTATAAAAATACTACTTCTCACACCTATTATTAAACAGGGCCCTGTATCGGCTTGCATCAGTTTCCACAGATTATATTTGTCTGAGTTAGATATATCACTGTGATACAAATAAATTGGTACATCTAAATGTTCTACAAAGAAAGAGATAAACTGAGGTGTTAAATTAATCTCAGGAACCAAAAAAAGAACCCTTTTCTTATCGCTTATAACTTTTTTAATGAAATTTAAATAAATATAAGATTTACCGCTCCCAGTAATTCCATGAATGAGTTTTTTTGAAAAGGTATTTAAACTTAAAGTATCAAGAACACTCCAGACTTCAGCCTGATCTTTTTCTAGTTCAATTTCAGGAATATTATTCTTGCCCTGAAAAAACTTTAATTCCCTTGGTCTTTTAAGAACTTTTGGTAAAGTATCAAAAATCAACTGACCAAGAGGATAGTGATAATATTTAGAAATCCAAGTGAGAAACTCTATCTCATCGCTTATACTAATCGAATCGTCTACTAGCCCTCTAATTTTCTTATAATCAATCCCCTCTTCAACGGTGTCATCAATCTCTTTAATTATACAACCACTAGTCATCCTCTTTCCCAACGGAATTTCTACGAGATCTCCACGGTTCAAGTCTGATTCACTAATGTAAGTTAATAAGGAGTTGTTAAATGGAGTGTTAGCAGCAACTAAGTAATGTTTTACCATTATAAGATAAGTGGATGCTCTTTAAAGCTAACACCATTCTCTTTTACTTCTTTCTCTATTTTAGACAAAGACTTGAGCTCTTTTGAGAAAGTTTTCTTGTATGACTGATAATGCTTAAGGGAAATTATTCTAATTTTATAAACCCTATCATTGTTACCTTTATAGATTATTACCTTCGGCAACTCGTGCAGACCATCATATAGTATGTAATCACCTGTTGTAACTTCAATCTGTCCATTATTCTGAAGGTTAAACTTTTTTAAACGATGATCTTCATTTGAAAATTCAGCCTGAATTGTTCCTAGATCAACTTTCCATCTGAATAAATTCTTCTTTTTTACTAATGAAACTTGGCTCGTCTTTTCATATATATTCTTTTTCATTAAATCTAAAACTTTACCTCTTTCCTCTAAATCAGTTGGATTTAAAGGAGATGAGAGTTCTTCTCTGAGATCGGGGTCTTCCTTAGTGGCAATTAAATATTCTTTGTATCTTTCAAGTAGTCTTACTTTCTCAGCATCTAAGATCTCTTTGTTACTCTTGTAGCCATTTCCTTTTTCTCGCAGCAAAGTCCCTATAATCGAAGAGTTGTTCATAAGATACATTGTCTTTAATGACTCAAAAACTCTTTTATTAATATCAAACTCGCTTATTATTTTTGCATTATAACTTGGAGCAAATTTAAAATTAATCAGGTTAACATTCTTCATTTCTGGTGAATTGAAGACATACTTTATAGATTGAAGTGAGCTGCCATCCTCTCCTACGAGGATCGATTGCTTTATATAAACTGGCTCGATTTTTTGCTTTAGCATTTCTTCTTCTAATTCATCTGCAGATGACTCAGATTCTGTTTTTTGAAGAAGTATCTCGTTTTGCTGCTCCTCTATTGAGTAGCTAACCCTAATACCCTCCCCGGCCACTTCACGATTAGAAGAGTTTCTAAACAAACCTTCAACCGTTGGAATTGCTGCCAAAGATTGGTTTAAAGAAAATACAACGAATAAACAAATCAACGACTTCATAAACCTTCCTAAGTGTACTTCTTCACACTATCTAAAATTACTTTTTTTAGTTTTTCATCTCTAGCAGCGTAAGCGATTGTCGCTTCTAAGTAGCCTTCCATGCTTCCGGTATCAAACCTTGTACCTTCTAAAACTGCGCCAAAAACGTCTTTCTCTTCCGCCATAAGTTTAATTGCATCAGTAAGTTGGTATTCCCCGCCAACGCCACGAGGGATTTTATCAAGGTATTCAAAAATTTCAGAGCTGAATACATACCTACCAGGAACTGCTAAATTTGAAGGTGCATCATCCGGCAATGGCTTTTCAACCATAGACTTCAATTTATAAAGTCCTTCAGATTTTATATCCCCTTCAATGATTCCATACTTTGAAGTCTCATCTTTAGGAACTTCAAAGAGTCCTATAACTCCGGAGCAGTCTAGTTCCTCATGCTTATCCATCAGTTGCTTTATTCCGGGAACTTCACCATCCATGATGTCATCACCTAAAAGTACCGCAAATGGCTCATCACCGATTAACGGTCTTGCACAATTGATAGCATGACCTAGTCCTAATTGTTCTTTTTGGCGAACACTTAGTACCTCAACCTTGGTTCCAATATTCTTAATTAATAATTCTTGATCATTTTTATCAGCTTCTTTTAAAAAACTTTCAAGACTTAAGTTTCTATCAAAATAGTTCTCAATACTTTCCTTACCTCTTGAATTAACAAAGATAATTTCAGTAATTCCAGCTTTAACAGCCTCCTCCACTACTATAGAGATCATAGGGATGTTTAAGATTGGAATCATCTCTTTTGGTATTTCTTTTGTAGCTGGAAGAAATCTTGTTCCTTTACCTGCAACAGGGATGACGGCCTTTTTAATCTTCATTATACTTACCTTAATATAATATTATTTTCAGGTACCAATATTATGACTAAATTCACCTTTCGACACTTAAAAATATTCCCGATTCTTTTTGTCCTTTACTCGGCTACTGCGGTTAGTAAAATCCAAGAGTTTGAAACAACAAGAATGAAATCTACGGCCGGAACAGGTGTCGGGTCTATTCTAATGGATGAAGCTACCATTTTGAACCCTGCTCCAATTGCTTTTTTTAATGTTGGCTCAGTTTATTTAAGTAAGGGAAGTGCAGAAAACAAGGAATCTAACACAGTAGTTCAAGAGTCTGACCACTTAGGGATTATTGTTTCTGATGCGAAAGGTAATAGTGCTGGTTCATTTAGTTATCAAAGCCAAAGTTTTGGAAACCAAAAACGAAAGAGACTTGCAGCTGCCCTATCGTCTCCAATAAAAAAGAAATCTGCCATGGGTGTTTCCCTAAGAAGAACCACTGACGAAATAATTGGTGGTGAAAAAAATGAATACATGCAAACAGTCGTAGGGATAACTCATGCAGTCTCCCAAGAGTTTACGATCGGTTTTGTCGCTTTCGACCCTCTTAAAAAGAGAGCGTCAGATGCTATGGGAATAGTCGGCTTACAGTATGTTTTTGAAGACTTTATTAGTGTAATGGCGGATGCAGGAGCAAACTACTATCAAGAACTCGGAGAAACATTTCTATATCGTGGTGCTCTTCAATTTAAACTGATGGATGATTTTTATGCTCGCGCCGGTTACTTTAGAGATATGGGAAAAGAGGAGAAAGGCACAGGTGCTGGCCTTGGTTGGGTTCAACCCAGACTAGTTATTGAAGCGGCACTCAAAAATATTGAAAATGTTTCAAATAAAAATATCGCAAAAGTTAGCGAGACCTCTTTTAGTTTATCTTATAGGTTTTGACCTATGAGCGAAAGAGAGATACCTGATTCAGCCAAACGGGGTTACAAAGAAAGATTAAAATATCTTCGCCGGGGCCAGGAAGCGTTCCAAGCTAAAGAAGTTAGCAAGGCTGTTCAGTTTTATGCTTCCTACCTTAAAGCTTTATCTGATTTTTTTGGAATATCAGAAAATCATTTAGATCCAAAGTTCTTTGATCTAACAAAAGACAAAGCAGAGTTACTCTTAATCTCTCAAGTTTATTGGGACTTAAGCAAGGCCTATGACAGGAGCCCCGGACTACAAAGCGAATGTATAAGATGTTTATCTCAGTTCGTAAAGTTCACAATCGGATTTAAACACCAACATATAAATGCTAATTTACTCAAAAAGTATTTGAGAAATAACTCAGCAGTTAATCAACAGGCATTCAAGGGCGCATTCACTAAAATTCAAGTTGACTCAAAAAAATGCTATATTGCCACTTACGCCTTTGGTGAGAATCATCATATTACAAACTCACTACGCTTATTTAAATCAGATTATCTAAACAACTCTTCAATCGGAAATAAGTTAATAGAGGTCTACTACAGTATTTCTCCAAAAATTATCCAATTTAGCAACCATAATCCATTCGCTGGAAAAGCTTTAAAAAATATAATATTTAGGCCAACAATCTTTATGTTTAATATCATCGTTAAAACCTGGAGAGAATGTTGCTTAAAAAACTGATACTAAAAGAGTGGTATCGATTTTTTCTATCATCCGTAATTGTTCTCTTTCTACTTTTGACAGTTGCAAATCTAATTAGTGGGTTTCTTAGAGGTAATGTTACCCCGGTCGAAGTATTACTCAATTACCTAATTGAAATCCCAGGATTTCTTCTCAAGATTTTTCCAGTAAGCTGCCTAACCGCTAGTTTATTTAGCATCAACAAATTAAAAAACAGAAATGAACTAACTGCTATTTTTGCGAGTGGCTTTAGTGCAAAAAAATACTTTGTCACACTTATTCAAGCCTCTGCTGTTGTCGCAATAGTCCAACTTTTTATCGGCGGCTTTGTTCAGCCCATGACTAGATCGTATCGAGACAATCTCATTGAAAATAGTGATAATAAGTTCAGAAACTTGAAGGCGAAAGGCCTAAGGACCTCAACAATCGGAACCGGAAAGATTTGGTTCAAAAGTGGTAATTATTTTTTTTCCTTTTCTAGTTTCGATAAAAAAAATGGTGTTCTTAATAATGTTACCCTCTATTTCTTCAATCACCTTTTTAAGCTAGAGCGTAAAATAAAAGCCTCAAAACTCATCCACAGTGATGGTAGTTTTTGGATAGCTGAAAATGCTCATGTTTTCAAGAATGCTGATTCAGAAAAGGTTTTTCCTGAAAAAGTAAATATCCCGAGTCTAAAAGTAGAGCTAAAAGAAGATTTAAACGATTTCAAAAAGATAGAATCCGATATCACAACCCTTGGGCTATTTAACCTGTATTTATATATTAGCCGATTAAGCGAAAGTGGTATTAATACTAGTGAATATCTTATTATGTTTTTAGATAAAATTAGCTCAAGTTTAATTTGTATCATCCTCTCCCTTGTCGCTGCAACTGCTATCTTTAGCCCGAACAGACGAACAAGTAGTTTTGGAAAAAACCTCGGTTTAGTGTTTTTACTTACTTTGGTATATTGGCTCACTTACGACTATTCACTAGAACTAGGAAGAAGCTCAAAAATAAACCCTTATGTTGCGGCATTCTCACTACCTTTTATATTTACAATTTATTTAGCTTATCAATATAAAGTTAATCAAAAATTAAAATGAAAAAAATTGTTCTATTTTCAATATTTATCCTATTGGCACTTCTCTTCGATATCGGAAACCCAGACGCTCTTAGGCAGGGAACTGAAGGATTTTACCTCCAGGTTGCCAGCGAAATGTATGAGAGAAACAGTTTCTTAACTCCTTACTATCTAGGGCATCCACATTGGTCAAAACCACCACTCCTGTTCCTTTTGCCACAATTATTTTATTACTTTGAAGGGATATCAAGTCTATTTTTCAGCAGAGTATCTGTTTTAATCCTTTCACTTGGATTAACCTTTTTGGCCGCTAGAAAAATCAAAGAGATTACGGGTGTTTCAAGCAGTGGTTTTCTTATTTTTTGTTTTTCCACACTAGGTTTTTTTAAATATTCTAGAATTTTTATGATGGAAATGCCCCTGGCCTTATTTGGACTTTTATCTGCCGTTTACTTCTTTAGCCATTTAGAAAACTCAAAAAACAAAGACCTCATACTTTCCATAATCTTCACCGCTTTTTGTTGCCTCGTAAAAGGCCCCGTTGCCTTCGCCATGCTACTTCCAACGTTCTGTGCATATGGTCTATTCCATTATTTGGTTTTTAAAGAATTATATTTTCTAAAAATCACTACTTGGTTCGTCTCCTCAATTATTCTGTCATCATTTTGGTTTTTATATGAATATTATATTTTTGGAGAAGACTTTTTTAACTATTTTTTCCTCAGAGAAAACTTAGGAAAATTTTCATCAAAATCTTATCCTATTACTCATGTGTTCCAAGGACTCTTCCTTTATGCACTCCCTTGGTCATTATTGATACCAGGACTATTTTGGAGAATCTATAAAAGCGGCATTGAAAAACTTTCAAGTAGTAATTCTAAATTCATCGTGTTTTTACTTATTGCATTTTCTTGTTTTTTTGCAGTTTGGTTAATTCCCCAACAAAGAAGTCATCACTACGCAATTCCGGCAATGCCATTTATCCTGATTGGAATTTATCTAGAATACTTTTCCTCATTAAGTTTTGGTCCTATTCTTAAAAAGGTTTTTAGAACCTATATTGGCTTCTTCTCTATCTTAGGACTAGTGCTGGTTTTCATTACAGTTTCATTAATTAATCAATTTCCTGAAGCAAATTACTTAAGTCTATGTGCTGGTTTAATCTTACTAATCACTAGTATGTACCTAGTCTTTAAAAGAGACTCAAAGCCAGTGTACTTTTCTGTTGCTAGTCTTGGGATCATTGTCGTCTATTGGTGTTTATTTATTCCAAACTATATTCTCCCATTGGTGCCAAATGAAATTAGAACAATCTCCCAAGAAACAAAGAATTTGGGCGCAGTGCACCGAAAGCCGTATTTCATAGCCCAGTCTATTGGAAAGAGTGTTGATATACTGGGAATTGATGATGTGAGCAAATATTTAGAAAAAGAGAACTCCGCTGTGATTATTGATGGACCCCTGTTTTTATTATTGAAAAATACATCTAAATATAAGATTTTACGTGAGTGGAAAGTTTGGCGCAGAGGTATAAAGGCCAACGAAATAGTTTTAAATCTGAGAGAGAAGTCTGTAGATAACTTAAGGTCAAAGATGTTTCTTATTAGCTTAGATTAGTCTTTAAACCACTGTATTCAATAGACTTACGCACTGCCATCATGTTATAAACCGCCCATGCATGAATTAGAGCTAGGCTCCAAATATATCCTTGAAGGTGAAGGTTTAAAAGTTTTCACTTTTCCCGCACCTATCTTAAAGAAAGTCGCAATCGAAGTAAAAAGTTTTGACCATGAATTGCATAAAACCGTGAAGAATATGTTTTTTACAATGTACAAAGCCCCCGGAATTGGCCTGGCAGCTCCCCAAGTTGGACTTTCGATTAGGTTGTTTTGTCTTGATACTGAGTTTGAAAGAGAACGTGTTACTGCTGCTGACGGTTCTGAAGCTTTTAAATATTCAAATTTTAACTCTGAAGTCTTTATTAATCCTAAAATTATCAGTAGGGAAGGTGAAGTTGTTTGCCAAGAAGGCTGTCTTTCTTTCCCTGGTGTATTTGAGGACATTAAAAGATCTGAAACCGTTACTGTCGAGTATCAAGACCTAAACGGAGAAACTCTTACGACCAAAGCCGAAGGAATGCGTGCCATATGTATTCAACATGAACTCGATCATTTAGATGGTATTGTATTTCTTGAAAAACTAAGTCCCCTTAAAAGAGCATTAATAATAAAAAAATTCCAGAAAAAAAAGAAAAAGAGAGGGAGTCTTGGATAAGATAAACTGTGTTTTTCTTGGAACACCTGAAATTACAAACCACACTCTCGAATCACTTTCTAAAGATGAACGAATCAATTTACAGCTCGTTGTTTCGATGCCAGATCGACCTGCGGGAAGAGGAAAAAGTCTAAAAAGCCCGGACGTTATAATAAAAGCAAAAGAATTAGGCATTAAAACAATACAAACGGAAAATATTAATAAGTCAGAAGTATTCTTAGAATTTTCAAAAAATAATCAAATAGATATAATGATTGTTTTTGCCTTTGCTCAATTTTTAAATGAAAAAACCCTAGAAATACCTAAACTCGGTTGTTTTAATATTCACACTTCCCTACTTCCAAAATATCGAGGTGCTGCCCCAATGCAATATGCCCTATTTAATGGCGACAAAGAAACCGGTCTGTGTATTCAAAAAATGGTTAAGAAGATGGATGCAGGCAATATTGTTAAGGAACAAAAGATAAACATTGAGGATTCCGACAATCTAGGAACACTACACGATAAATTAAAAAACCTTGCACCAAAAGTTGTGACTTCTTTTGTCGACGACTTGATAAATAATTCTGTCGTTGAAAAAGTTCAGGATGAAAAAGATGTGAGTTTTGCTCCATCAATCCCAAAAAGTGAGACACTACTCGATTTTGAAAATCAAACAAATATTGAAATACATAATAGAATTAGAGGGCTTTCTCCTATACCAGGTGCTTTTTGTTTTCTAAACAACAAGAGACTAAAAGTATTCGAATCAGAACTGGCAAGTGACTGCTTAAAACCATTTGAGGTTTCTTTGAAGTTTAACACTTTAGTTATAGGAACAAAGAGAGGCTCCATAAGGTTTAAGTTAGTTCAACAGGAAGGTAAGCCGAAAAGATCAGATTACGAATTAATTAATGGCTTTAAAAGCAATAATACAGAAATTAAAGTTCACAGTACTAGGATTGAAAAATGACCACAATTGTTTCACCAAGTTTACTTGCATGTGATTTTTTAAATATTGAAGATGAACTGTCTCACTTTAGTGAAATGAAAAACCTTTGGTTTCATCTTGATATAATGGACGGCCACTTTGTACCAAACTTAACTTTCGGACACCCCATTATCAAACTGGTTTCAAATAAGACGAAGCAACCATTAGATGCGCACCTTATGGTTTCTAATCCCGATTTTTATATTGAAACTTTTAAAGATATGAAGATACATAACTTTACTTGGCATGTAGAGGTTAACCAGGAGGGTACATTAGGCTTGATTGAGAAAGCTAAAAAGATTTATCCTTCAGTTGGCCTATCAATAAAACCAAAAACAA
>JAIBDQ010000119.1 GCA_024686135.1 Halobacteriovorax sp.
AACACCATCAACACCATCAACACCATCAACACCATATGGTGTTGATGGTGTTGATGGTGTTGATGGTGTTGATGGATCTTCTTGTATTGTGACTGAAGTTGAGAATCAAGGAGCACTTGTTACCTGCGGTGATACAATGGTTATGATCTTTAATGGAGAAGACGGTGAAGATGGCGAGGACGGGCAGAATGGAGAAAATGGACAAGACGGTCAAAACGGAGCTGCAGGACTATCGTCTATCATTGAAGTCATAGACCCTTGTGGTGATGAGGAAGAATATGAAGAAGTCATTTTAAGACTTCACGATGGTTCGTTAATTGCTCTCTATGGTAATGGAAATAAAAAGGCCTTAACTTTTATTGGGCCAGGAGATTATACAACGTCTGATGGGCTAGCATGTGAATTTTCTGTGGACGAAGATTTTAATGTAACTTGGTAATAAAAAAGGCCACTCTTTGGTGGCCTAATCAATTTTTCTTATAGGGCGACTTCTCGCCCATTTTATTAATCTAAACTATCTTCAAGATCATTTTCTTCAAGAGATTTTTCTCTTTCTTCAAGAGCTCTTTGAAGTTCTGTTCTTTCCATCTCGCGAAGTGAGGCTGAGATAGAAATAGCGGACCCTGATATTGAAGAGGCAAGCCCTAGCGCTTGGCAAACACTATCGTCACTATCACAGTGGGAAAGTACATTGGCTCCTAGATTGATAAACTCCATTCCAAGAATAATTCCGGCAGTGAACTCATCTAGCACAACATAGTTTACCGTATGGTATCCATGATAATGGTAGTGGTTACGGTATCTTCTATGACCTCTATGATACTGACGTCTAACAACTCTACCGTTATGTGTGTAGTAAGTTGCATATCTATGATGAGGCTTATAAGCACGGTTATCATAAACAGTTACTCTCGTATAACCAGAATATTCACCGCGTTCAACAACTGTTTCTTCTACATAAACTTGTGTTGTTGAAGAGTATCCTTCGTAACAAGTTCTATAATTACCACAATGTCTTTCGTAACTTGTAGTTGTTGTAGTGGTTGTCGTTGTTCTTTCTGTATAACTGTAATGCGATCCAAAAGTTGAATCCCAGTTTGAATACGATGTTTGATAGCGAACAGCATATCCGTCTCTTGCCATGGCCGATACACTTATTAAAAGTCCGGCTACGATTACCATTAGGGTTTTCATAGTTGCTCCTATTTGCCTTTTTCAGGCGGGGTTTAAATTTTAAAGCAGATGCACTATGTCACGGCGCGTCATTTGAGGCAAATAAACATTCAGTTTCATGTAAAAATGTTAGGTAATAAAGATTTTGTATTTAAAAACAGATAGTTATCGATTCAACTTAATGACTTTTTGAAACATACAACTCTAGAGGTTTCCTGAAAACCCCAGTTCTCATGAGCTAGCTGAGCCATATTATTATTTAAATCAGTGTCAGAGCCGATTTCTTTGAAACCTTTCTTTTTCGCCAGTTCTTCAAGGTGAGATATTAAGGTTTTTGCAATTTTTTTTCTTCTAAAAGCTTTATGAACCCAGATTCCTTCTAGAAAAAGAACTGGTGAGTCATCACAGCCATTAGCAAAAGGTCTTTCGTAAGCTTCCATAAAACCGACAATCTTTTCTTCATGGACCGCCAGGAATGCGTGAAATTTTTTATCACCATCGAACTTTTGAAGCTCAATTAAATGTTCTTCGATGCTCGTAGTAGGCCAAAGCTCAAACCTTAGTTTACTCCAAATATTTAAATCTTTACTGACTGCGGGCCTAATTTGTATTTTCATCATTTTTCCAGAAAATATGGAATTGATTTTTCAACAATAACGGAGGAAGGAGTAATTTTAGTTTGATAAACAAGAATTTCAACTCCTTTAGATTCAGCTTCTCTCAGCAGTTCAGCGTACTTGGGATCAATATGTTCGGCCGGAGAAAAAGAATCAACATCGGCTCGATTAACCATATAAAGCATACAGGCTCGGTCTCCTGATTTCTTTATTTCCATAAGCTCTTTTAAATGTTTTTGGCCTCTCTCAGTTACTCCATCAGGAAATTGAGCTCCTCCGTCATCTGCGCGAAGAGTAACGTTTTTAATTTCAACATAACATTTCTCGCCTGACTCTTTAGTTAAGAGAAGATCAATTCGGCTTTTCCCAATTTTAGCTTCAGGTTTGATATGATCGTAACCTTTTAGTTCAGTGATCAACTCTTTTTCAACTGCTTCATAGGCCAGCTTGTTAGGCATGGACGTATTCACTAGAATCCAAGACTTTCCATTATTCGTTAATTCTAATGAGTATTTAAGTTTTCTCTTGGGATCATCGTGATAACTACAAAGAACTTTCCATCCTGGCTCCCAGCAAGTTTTCATACTTCCTGTATTCGCCGTATGGGCGACTACTACCTGTCCATCTTCAAGTTCGATGTCGGCCAAGAAGCGCTTATAACGTTTGATAATTTTGCCTTTAATTAATTTAGTAGGGAATTTCATGGGTGAATTTTAACCAATAGAAATGAAGATGGCATCACAAATACTTGATTTGACAGGGATTCTTGGCAATTAGGCCTTAATTATGGGGTTTAAGTTTTCATAAACATCCAGAATTACTAGGATTTTTATTCCCCTAGGGAGACATGATCTTTCGTTATAAAATAGATAGTGCAAATAGCTAAGGAGCAAGAATGCAAAGACGTAAGTTTTTATTCGGAGGATTATTAGGAGGAGCTCTATCTTCACTTCCTTTTAGAAAGAAAGTTATTCGCCTAGAGGACTTTGGGTATAAAGCGGGAATGGATAATACTGATGCCGTTAGAATGGCAGAAGCGGCAGCTTTTCTTAAGGGAATGACTTTGGTCTTTCCTAAAAATGCTCAAATTAAACTATCAAAAGATATTATTTTTCGTACCAATGTCATTGGTAATAATACTCAATTTGAGGCCTTAAATAGCAGCGTTTTTATTCGAGTAGTGAATAGTGGAACTAATCAGCAGATCGTTGATGGAATTCGTTTTAACGGGAATAATATCTCAAATGGAATCTTTGTAGACGAAACTAAGAATGTCACAGTTAAAAACTGTTATATAGAAAACTGTAAAGACGTGGGAATTTCTGTATATGAGAGTGAAGGTGTTCAGCTTGTTCATAACCAGATCGAGGGCACTCCATCTCTTATTCAAGAACATACATAAAAAAAGGAGGACTAGGTCCTCCTTCTTAATTTTTTTATTTTAGTGGACTAAGCCTTTTCTTTTCAAAAACTAACCAATCAAATAACTCATCTGAAAGTTCATCTTCAGAAGTCTCAGACAGAATCGTTTCAACAGCAGCTTTATGCTTGGCCTTAAGCTCTTTAGTAAGCTTTGATTGTCCTCTCATATAACTTGGTGAGAAAGGAAAGAAGTTTCTTCCCGCTAGTTTAGCCGCTTCAGCTCTAAGGTCAATTCCCGCTTTTTCATGTTGGAAAAGGTATTCTTTTACAATGGCACCGTTAGAACTTGTTCCGACAATCTCATCACTTTGAGTGAAAAGAAGGGCATCTGAAACGGCAGCTACGGCCTTACCAAAACCTTCTTCTTTAAAGGCAAAAGTATGTCCATTCAAATGCTTAAGCATTTGAGCGGCTACTTCTTTTTCAAAAGCTTCAAAGTAAGTGGTCATCTTTTTATCAACAGCTTCTTTTTCTTCGGTTGTAGCTTCCTTATATAACTTTTCAAATTGAGTATTAAACTGAGCAGATAGTTGATCAGCAATTTGAATTTTGTTCTCTTTAACTGAAAGAGGAGAAACAACAAGCTTTGCTAGTCCTCCATTCTTTTTAATTGAATCAGTTTGAAAAGTTCTTGTTTTTTCTAAGTATTCATCTTCTTCAAGAGAACCAATTGTATCGAAATCATTTCTAATATCGATAAACTCTGCCTTCTCAGTTGTCATGGCAAGAAGAGGAACCAAATTGTCTTTTAAAAGCTTCGCAGCATCTGCTCTTGGATCAAGCTTAAGCTTATTGATTCTTTCCATATTAGAAAGAACAATTGTTTCTTCATCTTTATGATTAGGATCAAGAAAAGCAAATCCATTCGCTAGAGAAAAGGCCCTAAAAGGAACAGCATTGTTCAAATCAAAGCTTGCACCAGTGATAGGGTTTGCGAACTGATCCCAAACCTTACAGTCTTGGTAAACACCTTTCGCTCTATGTGTATCAGTACAAAAAGTATCAAAAGTAATCTTTGAAGCCTTTTTATCGGTATAACCAAACTCGATGGCCTGTTGGTCGTAAGAAAGGCCTGGTCTTTCTAATCTAATATGGGCACCAATCATGGCCGAGAACATTGAAGGAGTATAATCCATCACAGTTCCACCTGGAATCATACCTGGAATAAGCTCACCGCTTAAAAAGTAAACCTTAGAAACAGTATCATATAGTCTAGGGTCAATATTTGTCGCTAGGGATCCAGCAAAGTTGTGACGAAGACCAAGAGTATGTCCTACTTCGTGAGCCACAACTTGACGTACATAATCCTGCGCAAATCGTTTAAAGATTTTTTCTTTTTCTTCTTCTGTTGATTCACCATCTTTTTCGATCTCTTTAACAATGCCTTCTAAATCGTGCATGGCCTTGTCATAAGTGAAACCACAAACATGAGCTGATTCAAAACCAGAAATCTTTAGACCGTGAGAATGCTCGTCCTCAGCTTTAGTCTTAGACATGGCCTTGTATCTTTGAAGATAGATCTTTGCTCTTCTGTATCCACCGTTTCCAAATACTGAAGTCATATAAACATGTGACTGAAGTGTCTCACCAGTAAGAGGATCGGCCATCATATTGGCATAAGCAAAACCAGCAGTATCCCAATGAAGCCACTGAACGATATTGTAGTTTGGCTCATGAACTGAAACTCCTTTTGGAAGAGTTTCAACTTTCATCACGTCTTTCTTAAAGACTTTATTCCAGTATAGAATCCCGTCATTAACCGCATCGACATAGTCAGCCGGTACATTTGGGCTTACGTGATAAACAACAGGCTTAGAAGTATCAAACTTCATTACGTTTACTGTTGATTTACCAGAACCGGCTTCAATAACTGGGTGTACTTCAAAGTATCCAACTTTCTTCTGTCCATTAGATTCTTTAGACCTAAAGTTTGGATTCTTCTTATAGGTTGAAAGTGTGTATTTAATTTGCCTGCTGAAGTTCTTCTGGTCAGCATCAATTCTTACGATCTGATCGATAAAGATATACTTTCCACGAAGCTCTACCGTTTTAATATAGCTATCAGTGATCTTATAAACAGTATCTCCGCCATCTGGCTGTCCAGCATCAGAGATGAACATAGATCTTTTTTCAAAGACGAGCTTCATTCCTTTTTTGAAATCAAAAGTAACTCTTCCATTTGCTTCTTTTACAATTGGAAATTCAGCAAGAAGAACTCTTGTCTCTACTGAACTGCTCGAAAGTTTTCCATCTAATGATTCGAACATAAAAAGACTTCCACCTTTTTTCTCGAAGAATACAATCTTGTTCGCTAGGGCATGTCCAGTTGGCGTTGGAGGTCCACTAACTTCAGCGACAGTTAAAAGGAATGTTTGCTTAAGAGCTGCTTCAGCTAAAGTAATCTGATAAACCGCTCGTGGGTTTTCTTTTAATTCTTTGAAGTTTGATTTAAGTGTTTTAGTTGGTGCAACTTCAGTACCCGTAATTATTGGGTTTTGCTGGCTAAGTGGGGCTACCACTTCAGTGCGTGTTTCGATTTCTTTTTTTCCGCAGGCACTTAGTCCAAGTGCAGCTGTTAAAAGTACTACCGATGCGAGTTTATTCGTCATTGTAAAATCCCCTAGATTTTGAAAGTCTTGCTATTGCTATAAAGACGGTCGAAATATAGTATTTAGAGGCATTTGGGTCAATAAGATTGAAAAAATGATTACCATAAGGATGGTTTATGTTTGATTCTGACAGAGGTTTGAGATTTGCTAACTTATTGTTATCATTAGAGTGTGTACAGGTTGACCCAGAAAACCCTTACACTTACGCTTCTGGTCTTAAGGGGCCAATTTATACGGATAATCGACAGATCTTATCTCATGTTCCAGAACGCCTCGAAGTCGCCCAGGGGTTAGTGGATTTGGTGAGAGAAAATGAGCTTAAATTTGATTCTATAGCAGGTCTGGCCACTGCCGGAATTCCTCATGGAATGCTCGTCGCCCATATCCTTGGAGCTCCTTATGTTTATGTTCGTTCAAAATCAAAGGAGCATGGAAAAGGAAATCAAATTGAGGGAAAATTTAAAGAAGGGGACAGAATCGTTCTTGTAGAAGATTTGGTTAATCAAGGAAGTTCTTTAGACAAAGCAATTGTCGCGGTGAAAGAAGCGGGTCTCATTCCCACGGCCTGCATTTGTATCGTTGATTATGAAATGCCTGCAGCGCAAGAAGTCTCAAAAAAGCATAATATTCCCGTGCTTTCACTGACTAATTTCTCAAATATAAGCCATGCAGCAAAATCCGAACATGGCCTCAGTAGCGAAGCTCAGGCCCTTCTTGAAAATTGGCAGAAAGACCCGGCAAATTGGCCCTAATGCTCAGTTCATTGAGTCTAGAAGCAAAATCTGTATATTAGAGACACTTTAAAATATAAAGAAGGAGTCCTTATGTCAGAATTTGCAAAACTTGAATTAGATGGAAAAACATATGAGCTTCCAGTGATCACTGGAACTGAAGGTGAAAAGGCCATCGACATAAGGGCACTAAGAGGAACAACTGGTTATGTAACTCTCGATAGTGGCTACGGAAATACAGCTTCAACTTTTAGTGAGATTACTTTTTTAGATGGAGAGCAAGGCGTTCTTAGATATAGAGGCTACCCAATTGAACAACTTGCAGAGAAGTCTAGCTTTCAAGAAGTCGCTTATCTTTTAAACTTTGGAAAACTTCCCTCAGAAAGACAATTTAATGATTGGAAAGAATCTATTAACTCTTTTAGCACTCTTCCAGAAGGGGATAAAAAAATAATAGAAGCCTTCCCAACTTCATCTCACCCTATGGGCGTGATTGTTTCAGTTGTCGGATCATTAAGTGCGTATTATCCAGAATATAATATTCCTATGCTTTCTGATGAGCAGAGAAGAAAGGCCATCGCTCAACTTATGGCCCAAGTAAAAACGATTATTCCTTATTTTTATAGAATGACTCAGGGACTTGATCCCGTTAAGTCTAAGCCACATAAGGGTTATACGGCGGACTTTTTAAATATGATGTACGGAGCAGAAGATTACGAAGTAAATCCAGAAGTGGCGAAGGCCCTTGATGTTCTTCTTATTCTTCATGCGGATCATGAGCAAAACTGCTCAGCCTCTACGGTTAGGCTAGTGGGCTCTTCTCACGCCAACGTGTTTGCTTCAATCTCTGCTGGTATCTATGCCTTGTGGGGGCAACTTCACGGCGGAGCTAACCAAGCTGTGCTTGAAATGCTTCAAAATATTCAAGACAATGGTGGCGACTATAAAAAATATCTTGAAAAAGCCAAAGATAAGAATGATCCATTCCGTCTCATGGGGTTTGGACATAGAGTTTATAAAAACTTTGATCCAAGAGCGAAGATCATTAAAAAACAATGTGATAAAGTTCTCGATGTTCTTGGTGTAAAAGATCCTCTTCTTGATATCGCTAGAGGACTTGAAGAAGAAGCTCTTAAAGATGATTATTTTGTTGAAAGAAAACTTTATCCAAACGTTGATTTCTATTCAGGCATTATTTATCAGGCCCTAGGTATCCCTACAAATATGTTTACTGCCATGTTCGTACTCGGTCGTCTTCCTGGGTGGCTTGCTCAGTGGAAAGAGATGAAAGAAGATCCAACTTCAAGAATCGGCAGACCTCGTCAAATCTACACAGGTAAAACTGTAAGAGATTATGTATCTATTGATCAGCGCTAATGAACTGGTCTAGAGATCTAATAGAAGAACATCTTATCGTGCGACCTTCAGATCAGAAGGTCGCAAATTTACTCAACGACATTAAACAGAAGTATTTAGAAGAAAAGGGAGAGTCCATTCCCTTAAGTGAAATTGAAGTTTCAGCTTATACCCAATTTTATATGCCAACAAATGCTAGGAAGTTTGATTTTCTTTGGAATCAATTACCGGAAAAAGTTAAAAATGAAATTATAGAGCTTCCCTTTATTGATTTTGGTTGTGGTCCCGGAACTTATACTTGGCCCGCCATCGACTGTGGGATCAAAGGACCATTCTTTGGTATTGATTCTAATCAGCATATGATTAAGCAAGCAAGGCTTTTAGGTGAGGGGCTTTTCCCAGATGCGGACGTAAGTTTTAATCTTTCGGAAAAGGGAATAGATATTGATGCTCCAAAGACTTTGCTTTTTGGAAATGCCGTCAATGAAATGGGGGTCGCTCTTACTTTAAAGTGGATTGAAAAACTGAATCCTAAGTTTGTGATCTTTATTGAGCCAGGAACATCGAAAGTTTTTAAAGAAATCTTAAAGATGAGAGAAGAGCTAAAGGATAGAAAATACCAAGTTCATTATCCTTGTGCCTCTCTTGAGATCAGCTGTCCTGTCGTGGGAAGAATTATTGGAACCGGTGACAATGAGAGAGAAGACTGGTGTCATCAGGTTCTAAGAGAAGTTCCTCATTCCTCAATTGAAAGGATCGGGCAGATGGCGAAAATGGATAGAAAGGTCCAGCCTTATATCGCTCATGTTTATGAATTAGATGGAACAAATAAAAGAGAGGTACAGACAGCTCGATTTGTTCGTTTTATGAATGAAAGCAAGCACTCCTTTGTGTGGGAAGTTTGTCTTCTTGATGGAGACTCTCAAGAAATAGTTGAATTTGAGATCATCAAAAAAACAATGGATAAAAAAGCTGTTAAAGAGTTTAAAAAATTATCCATTGGGCATGAAGTAAGCTACGATTTAATAAAGGACGTGGCCGCAAATAAGAAAAGAGTTTCGGTCAAATTGCTAAATGGAAATTAGAAAAGTTAAGCCTAGTGAACTAGATCAAGTCATCGCCTTATTAGCTGATGATGATTTCGGAAAGACAAGAGAGTCTGTCACTCCAGAACTTCGTATCCGTTATAAACGGGCCTTTAATCAAATTATTGAAAGTGAATACTTCGACCTCTACGTAATGCATGACGAAGAAGAACTTATTGGCTGCTTTCAAATCATGTACCTTCCCCATGTAAGCTTCGGCGGAACCTTTAGAGGGCAGGTTGAATCCGTTCGCATTCGTTCTGATAAACGTGGTCAGGGACATGGTAAAGAGCTTATGAAGTTCGCCATTCAAAAGGCCAAGGAAAATGGCTGTGGAATTTTCCAGCTCACATCCAATAAAGACCGAGATGAAGATGCTCATAAGTTTTATAAAGATTTAGGAATGAGTGCAACTCACGAAGGTTATAAAATCTACCTCGATCATTA
>JAIBDQ010000167.1 GCA_024686135.1 Halobacteriovorax sp.
TATTCAAGTAAAAAGGGTGGAAACGCTAACGAAACCTTTTTTATACGAGTTAAGTTGGGCGGCTGAGGTTGTAAGTGTTAAGGAGAGTAGCAACATAACTACTTTCTAGCGAGGACCTCTGAGGCAGATTAAGACCAAAACAGCATGGGTGTTAATCTTAAAGACGTGTGGTTTCAATGACTGTTGAGAACTACTAGGGTCTAAGTAAACCGATGAAGAAGTTTAGTGTATGTTTTGAAAGAACTTAAGCTAGATGGAAACTGAGGGAAAGCTTAGAAGAGAAATGTCGGCCTTGGCAACCGTACTGGAGAAAATCCAACGTGCGGATCCGAAGTTAAGGGTTATGTAGGAGCTGGAAGTTTTAGGAAAGCGCAAGTGGACTTAGAATGGAAGGAACCTACATAAATTCCCTTATTTTTTAGTCTTAAAAATCCCTGAATAATTTGATTAATCCGTAGTCTGACTTCTTAAGCGATCTTGGGCCAGTCTCAAAAGTCTTAGTCTTCTTTGCCTTTGAAACCTGAATTTTCTTTTTTTGTTATTTTTGGCAACGAGCTTTTGTGTCTTTCTTTTTTTCTTTCGTAAATTTGCGGTTTTCTTCTTTCTTAAGAGCTTCTTTAATTTCTTTATTCTCGATTTATCAATCTTAGGTAGATTACGTGAAGTCTTCTTAGGCAGCTTTAAATTGGTATCTGGGCCAATATTATCCGTATTCCCATCTTGGGATAAGCTCATGCTAGAAAAGCATAGGGCCATAGATAAAAAGATGACTTTTAAAAATCTCATGTGAATATTATCGGTAAGATCAGGCGATAAGCCAAGTTTTTAGTAAAAACAGTATCTTATGCCTATGTTGTGAAGTTATCTATGCGTAATTCTGACCATTATTTGATGATTTCAAATTTCGTAATACCCTTGCTGTGATCATGGGCAAGTAGCTCTGAAAAAGGAACTCCATTTCTAACCAGAGTCCATTCATCACCAACACGATCGAGGAGAACATTGTAATTCCCGTACTTGCTCTTACCTATTAGCTTGTATTTAGCAAGGAACCTAATCGTTACATCTCCGCCGTTATGCTTAGCTAGGTTATCAGAAAATAGAGTGATGACTTTAACACCCATTTTCGTTAGGACCGGAACGCCTTCTGGAAGTTCATTTGGTTTGGCTTGCACTTCTCGGTCAAGTTCTCCTTTGTCATCATAGATCTTAAAAATCACTTTTACGATATCGTGATTTTTATCAGTCTCTAGGATAAGTCTTGATTTCACATTGTCTGAAGTTCTTTTAATAAGCGCTAGTTGCTTGATTCCTGCTTGTGCAGTACTTACTGAAATCAGTAAACTAAGGCATATGAAAGTAATGAGCTTTCTGATCTGCATTGGTAAATTCCCCTTGTAAATGGTGTCCGTCTCGTCAGTTGCACATTTGCACTTATTTCAATTAGTTGCAATGGACCTTGGAATAACTACATGGCATCTATGACTGATGTCAGAACTTGTTATAAAAGGGGCGGCTTAATTTGTGAGGAATACTATGAAAATTGCAGTAATCGGCGGAACACATGGGAATGAACCAGTAGGGATAGAGGTGATGAAGCACCTTAAACAAAATAAACCTAAGGGATGTCTTCACGACTATGAATGTTTTCTTGGAAACCCTAGGGCCTATGAAGAGGGCAAGCGCTTCATCGATACCGACCTTAACCGAACCTTCGGAAAGAATGGAGAGAGAAAAGGTTACGAGGGTGATCAAAGCGCCGCCTTATCAAAAGAGATTCAGGGAAAGTTCGACTTTATTTTGGATCTTCATACGACCACTTCTAATATGGGACTTACGCTCTTACTAAATAATGACCATGAAAATACAAGAAATGCAGCTGCTTATTTAAAAGAGCTTATGCCCGAAATTAAGATTATTGAAGGAATGAGGTTAGGGGAGGAATGTCCCTATACAAATAATATGGCCCAGGCAGGTTTAACTGTTGAAGTGGGACCTGTGGCCAATAATGTTTTAGATTCAGCATTAATACTGGCAACCAATAAGATGGTTACTGCTATTTTAGAATGGGACTTTAAGTCTGATATTGATCTAAAGGAAGTAGAGCATTTTAAATCTATCGGAGAATATACCTTTCCTAAAACGGGAGATTGGTATGTTCATCCAAGTTTGGAAAGAGCTGACTTTGTAGAGCTACACCCCTCGGATCCTGTTTTTATTAATATGGATGAGGAGGTCATTGGTTTTGAATATGAACATTCTGTTTATCCATACTTCGTAAATGAAGCGGCCTACTTAAATGACAATCTTGTGATGACTATGGGAATAAAGAGAAAAGGTTTCAACTAGTCCTCAAGTCCTCTTTGAGAAATAAAACCTAACTTTAGGGCCTCAATCACTCTTGGGTAAAAGCTGGGAGGCCATTTAACAGCGCCCCCATCTTGGACTAAATCTACGGCGGCCTTATATCGGTCAACTTCTGGCATATCTTGATTGGAACTTAGAAACTCTTCAAGTTCATTGGCCAAACAAAGAATTGGAGAGTTCTTATAAAGAGTATCACCGGCCAATCCTCTTGGGTATCCGCTACCATCCCAATACTCATGATGCTCTTGAATCATTTTTATGACCTGTTCAGGAATACCTTCAGACTTTCTAATGATGAGGACGGAACTATCTGGATGTGAGTGCATTGATTCTAAATAGTCCACATGATTTTTATTTGAAAGTACGGCCTCAGGAATCTTTAATTTTCCGTAGTCGTGAAAAATTGAAGCCAAATAGATATTTTCTAAAGCAAATTGATGTCCAAAACCTAAGCTCATGGCTATATAGACTGATAGATTTCCTACGGCCACAGAGTGAGAAGCTATTGAATTAGACCTTCCTACTAAAACTGATAAGGCCTTAGAGTATTGTTCATTTGATCTCATCTTATCTACAAATTCTTCTACATTACTTTGCAAACGGTCGACCTTTTCTAAATCTAACTCTTGATCAGAGAAGACGTCGTATATAGTTTCCTGCATGGTTTTACTGGCCGTGATTATATCTCGGTTTGCTTCACCGGCCTGATTTACTAAGGCCTCAATTTCCTGGGCACTTTTATCATCCACCCACCTTAAGAACTTTTCCTCATCTTTAGTGTCAATATAGAGAAACTTAATTCCTTTAGACATAAAGTTGTCATACTTTTCTTTTCCTAGGCTTTCCCCAAGGTTTTTGAATTTTACATATTTTTCGTTTAGGCAAAGATAAATATCTGCCGGTAGCATGGCATCTGGATTGATCTTAGAAAGTGGAATTTTTATGTACGTCATATTCGACTTCTATTTTAGCCGAATATGACATTTTTTTGGAAATTTTCCTTACCTTCGAGGTCTGCGTCCTCTATCAGGTTTCGGGGTCTTAAAGTCAATTCTACGGCCATTTCTAACGTTTATTAGCTCAAATTCGTAAACGTTCTCAAGTAGGCTAGTTTTTGAAATATAACTTTTTGATTTATATATATGACCATTTTTATTTTGAAACTCTGCTTCAACATAAAGAGCTTCTTTGTTGTTATGAACTACATCTTTTTTCTCCAAGAGAATAGCTCCAGCACACCAGTCAGCTTTTTCAAGACAGAAAAAGCTTGGGTCTAGGGCCATTCTAATCTTTTTAGTTGTCTGCTCGATAAACTCATTAGTTGTTATAATGGCAACTTGAGTTTCTCTCATGGTCGGGTGAAAACTTGGGCAGTAACTAGAGTTTCTAGAAGCTCGAACGCTTCTATTATTAACCCTAAGTCTAATTCGATCATTTTGATTATTAACAACCACTATTCCAGTATCTATAATATAAGAGCATCGTATATTACCCGCTGTCTTATAAGTTTTCTTTTGTTGAAACCGAACGGAGTCTTTTGTTTTTGGCATTCCACCATTTGCCAAAATTCCGGTGGTAAAGGCATTGGCGTTTGAATTATTATTTGGAACAGTAACAACTTTGTTGTCTTTTCCACAGCTGGAAAGCATCAAAGCAAGAACTGTTAAACCTAAAATATGTTTTTTCATAACTCTCTCCCAGTTATTTTTATAAACTATGGTTATCAACCGGAACCGCTGAGTGCAAACGAATTGGTAAAGTGTAAGTATTTATTTATAGAGTGGTGTCTTTTTGTCCCTAGGTAAAATCGAATAATTAGCTAGTTACTTGGATGGGGTTTGACGAGAATCCCAAAGACCGAATGGGTTTCCGATTAAACCAAATTGGATTTTATGAAATCTATTACGAAAAAGAATATTATAATAATCATGTCCAACGTCGTACTTTATAAAGAAGTTAATATTTTTAAAGTAATGGGGGAGATTAAAAAGAGCCTTCGCTTCAAAATGAATGCGGTCATGCCATTTTGCTTTAACCGGAGCTACGTCAACAACATCAAGATTATCAGGCAAGCTTCGATCAATGGGGGCGACTCGATAGTCGAGTCCGTTTAAGACATAACTGACTTTACCATAAAGCTTAAACTGAGTTTTAAATAACCACCAAGGTTTAAATGGAGTCGTTCTAAAGGCTAGGGCAAGTTTTAAGTCTTCATATTGCCCGTCTAGATTTTTTTCTCTGTTAAAACCTGGATGCCAAGTTAATGAAAGCTTGGTCCATGTCCATCTGGTCCAATCGGAAAGTTGTTTCAGCCCAAGAAGGTTATAACTTGAAAGTTCAAAATAGTTTGTAGAGAAGTTTCCTGTTTGAGTGTTAATGGTTCCATTTGGATTATAAAAATCTCCGGCCTGGCCATTACTATGATGACTTATTCTAAATGACCAATAATTAGGCTTCTTTTCACCTTTTTCAATATTATTCCAAAGATAAAAAGTGACTCTCGGTAAGTAGCCGGGTGTTTTAACAGGTGCGGACTTCTCAGTTGTCTGACGAACGATGAACTTTCCAGTCACTTTCGTCATATAATCCCAACCCTGTAAATTTACATTTTCAAAACCTGCTAAGTGAAGGTTGATCTGACCTTCATAGAGTGCTCGATTAAATATTGTCCATTTTTTGTGACCATCTTGTGTGAAGTCTAAACCATTTCCAAAAGCCAAGTAGCTCGGTTCAAGGTTTGAATTGATAATTCTTTTCATGTTTAAAGCTTCTGCCCCAACGTTGAAACTAAAGATCAAAAAAATGAAAATAAATGCTTTCAACTTTTTACTTTCCTAGTGGATTCTATTGAGAGACCATTCTAGGCCCTAGAGGAAGGAAGGTAAATGGAAGCACGGCTTCAAAAGAATATAAAGCTTATCTATTGGATAGATTTTGGCTGGATGATGATCCTTCCTTTGGCCGTAATTGTGCCTTATTTCCAATCTAAAGGCCTTTCGATGCAGGAAGTCTTTGAGGTTCAAGCGGTGTTCTCTGGAGCGGTCCTTTTAATGGAGCTGCCATCAGGCTACGTCGCAGACTTATTGGGCCGAAAAAAAACCATACTATTGGCCACATTTTTTCACGCTGTAACTTTCACTATTTTTCCATTGGCCAGGGGCTATTGGGATATTGTCATCATCGAAATCTTCATGGCCCTAGGGGTTAGTCTATTTTCAGGTACAGATGTAGCGCTTATTTACGACTCTATGGATGCCCTTGGAAAAGGAAAAGAGCAGTCCAGGTTAGTTGGTCAGCAAATTTTTTATAAGCAGATGGGCGAAACCCTTGCCGCCTTAATCGGAGGATGGCTCGCCATTTATGGACTTTCCACTGTCGTTTGGGCCAATGCTTTTTTAATCTGGACACCATTTATCTTAGCCTTCTTTTTAACAGAACCACCTAGAAAAAAAATGAGTACTAGCGGGCATAGAGAAAACATGGGCTATATTTATAAATCCCTTTTTAAACAAGGTCCGTTACTAATTTTAATTATATTGAATACTATCGTATATGGCCTAGCCACTCTGATCGCGGTTTGGAGCTTTCAGCCTTTTTGGAAAGAGATAGGTTTTTCATTAAGTAGTTTTGGATATCTCTGGGCATTGAGCAATATAACAGTGGCCCTGGTTGCTAGAAAGGCACATATTATAGAAGTTAACTTTGGCTCAACAAAGTCCTTAATCCTCATGGCGGTTCTTCCTGTCTTTGGCTATTTTCTTATGGCCTTTGTCACAGGTCAGGAAACATCTTGGCAGTGGATGCTTATTGGGGCGTCTGCTTGTATGATTTTTCAAACCTGCCGAGGTTTAGGTCAGGTCCTCCTAAAGAACGCCCTAAACTCAAGGGTAGAAGGGGATATGCGGGCCACGGCCAATTCAGTCACAAGCCTAGGGATGCGGGTCTTATTTATAGGGCTAGGACCTCTAATGGGTTATCTTATTGATACTCGTGGGCAGGGATTCAGTTTCAATTCTTTTGGTTTTCTCTATCTCTTCTTTTTTATGGCCGTTTTATTGCCTCTCCTGGCCAAAAGAGCTGAGTTTAAGACACCGGATTAGATATTCATCTTTTGTACCAAGGCCTTTAAGAAGTTTTCCTCTGAACACCTAGATGTTCTAAAATATAGGGCCGGCTCGATCAACTCTAATTCCATTAATTCGAAATTATCTCCGCTTCTAACGAGATCGACTCTATTATAGAGGAGTTCTGGATTAACTATGGCCTTGGCCGTTTCAATTAACTTTGCTTCAGGGATGATGGACTTTATTTCTCCGCCCCATTCTTCTTGGACTCTATAGTCACCGGGCTTCGGTGTTTTTAAGATGGCGTGGGAGTATTCACCATTAAAGAAGAAAAGTGAAAATTCTCCTTCAGTTAAAACATTCTCTAAAAAGGTCTGAACAAA